>JANQKA010000552.1 GCA_028281405.1 Hasllibacter sp.
GACCACGGCGACGCGGCGGGAGCTCCTTGGACTGTCTCGGTGACGGTCGAGGACGGTCGGGGCGGCGAGTTCGTCAAGAGTTTCACGGTCGGGATCAACACCGCCCCCGTGTTCGATGCCGGAGGATTGCCGGCGGCGCGCGTTTTGCAATTGGGATCCCAAAGCGGCGTTGACGTGAGCGGGGCGTTCTCCGATCCCGAAGGGGACGCGTTGGAATTCTCCGCGACGGGACTGGACGCCCTCGGGTTGGAAATCACCGCGGCCGGCGTGATCCAGGGCGAGGTGCTGACCGTGGACAGGTCCGTGAGCGTCGATGTGACCGCGTCCGACGGCAAAGGTGGATCGGTGACCCAAACAATCGCCTTGGATGTCAACAAACCTCCGTTCGAGATATCTTCTATCGCGTTGCCGGACGAGGTCACCGTGCGGACCGGCGCGCCGATCGACATCTTCAGGGTGGACCGCTCGTTCCGGGACGGCGAGTCCCGGAGCCGCGCGGATGAACTGAGTTTCGAGGTGAACGGGCTTCCCCCGGGCTTGACGTATGACCCGGAGACCGGATTCATCACGGGACAAGTCCCCCACGAGGAGGAGGGCTCCACCCGGACGGTGAATATCGTGGTGCGCGATGCGCGGGGTGGTTCGACGACCAAGGACATCGTGTTCACGGTGGAGCGGGGCCTGCCGAATCTGGTTCTGTCGGAGGGGGCGGACGTCGGTCGAATCGATGTGACCGACGCGTTTTCGGGCGGTTCTCCGACCTTCGCCGCGCGTGGTCTCGAGGGCACCGGACTGACCATCGGCCCGGATGGCGTGATATCGGGTGTCCACGCCGGGACGGCCGGAGGCGAGGTCACCGTCGTCGCCACCGACGGCGGTGGCGGAGTCGTCGAAAAGAGTTTCCTGATCAAGGTCGAGGGGACCGTGCTCAACGGAACCGCCATCGGGGATATGATTTTCGGAGGCGGCGGAAACACCATGTTCGGAGGCGCCGGAGGCGATGTGTTCCATCTAGGGGCGGGGTCCAACTCCGTTTACGGTCACGACGGCGGCAACGCGTTCGACGGCGGTTTCGACACGGTGGAGTACGCGGGCGGTCACGCCGGGTATAATTTGCAAGCGGAATTGGCCCAGTACGGGGAGACCGGAGAGGGCAGCGAGACCCATTTGGCCTGGCGGGTCAACGCGGTCGATCGAAGCGGGGCTTTCGGAGACAATTCCACGGACACCCTGTTTGGAATCGAAAGCATCGAATTCGCCGACAGGACGTTCGCGCTGCGCTCCGAGGGGACCGACGAAGGAGAAATCCTGGCGGTGCGGAACGCGCAGCGGGGTCAGACGCTCGAAGCCTTCGGCGGGAACGACAGGGTCGTCGGTTCAAGAGGGATCGACATCGTCGAGGGCGGCGCGGGAAGCGATTTCATGGACGGACGCGGCGGCGACGACACGATCTACGGCAACACGGCGGAGGATCCCGACGGCGCTGACGGGGACATCGACGCGGCGTATTACTGGTATGGGCGTAGCGAGTACGAAATCTCGGTCGAAGCCGTCGAACTGAACGGCGAAAACATCGTCCGGGTCATCGTGGACGACAACCCCGGGAGGTACGCGGGGGAGGGAAGGGACACGCTGTACGGCATCGAGCGGATCCATTTCCACGACATGGTGGTGGATCTTTCGACCCTTCCGGAAATTTCGGGGTCGCCCCTGTCCGATGTGATCCTGACGACCGGGTCCGATTTCAATCTTCCGATCGAGGCCGGCGCCGCGTTCGAGCGTTCCGATGGCGGCGCGATTTCCTACGGCGCGAAAGTGGGCGGCGCGGACCTCGTCGACGCGGGAATCGGACTGACGATCGACCCGGACAGCGGAAGGATTTCGGGCACCTTCTCGGGCTCGGACGACGTGACGGTCGTGGTCCGGGCCACGTCTTCCGGGGACGGCAGCGGCCTGTTCGTGGAGGATGAATTCGGGATCGTCGCCAACGCGGCGCCGACGTTCACCTTGTCGGCGCTGGAGGATCCGATCATCCTGCAACACGGCGTCGCCCGGAACGTGGACGTGGGTGCCGCCTTCGCCGACTCCGACGGGGATCCGCTCGAGTTCTCCGCGGCGGGGCTCGAAAACACAGGGTTGAGCATCACGTCCGCAGGTTTGATCGGCGGAGCGGCAACCGTCACCGACGACATCGTGGTGGAGGTGACCGCCTCCGACGGCAGGGGCGGGACGACGTCCGCCAGCGTCACGTTGGAGGTCAACCAGAATCCAACGGCGCTCGGCCTGCGGGATCTGTCGCTGACCACCGGAGTCAGAACCTCGGTGAACCTGCGGGACGCGTTCGGCGACCCGGACGGGGACGCGCTGAACATCACGGTGGCCGGGCTTCCCGAAGGATTGGCTTTCGACGGCGCAACAGGTCTGCTCACGGGCGCGGTCGCCTACGGGGAACACGACGCCCATACGGTCACGGTGACGGCGGACGATGGGCGGGGAGGGGACGCGATCGCCGACACCTTCACGATCACGGCGGTCGACCCCATTCTGAACCTGGTCGTCAAAGGGGTGGCGACTGTCGTCCCGGTGGACGTGAGCGGGGCGTTCTCCGGCGAAGGTTTGAGCGGGACGGTGACCTACAGCGCGCCGGAATTGCGGGACACCGGCCTGTCGGTCAGCGCGGCGGGCGTGATCTCCGGCACCTTCACCGCGGCGGAGGACCGGGCGTTCACCGTCAGGGCCGTGGATGAAAACGGCGTGGCCGTGGAGAAGTTGTTCGCGGTCAAGGCGGACGACTCCGGAACGACGCTCCGAGGACATGGAGCGGTGGTCGGCACGGAAATCGACGATCTGGTGTTCGGCACCGCCCCGGATTCGCTTGAATACATTTACGGCGGGGCCGGCGACGACACGTTCCACGCGAGCGCGGGGGCGGACCACGTCCGGGGGTTCGCGATCGACTGGGAGGAGGGCGGGGACGACGGCCACGACGTGATGGTCTACGAATCCGGCCAATTGGATTACGGCGTCGGAATCCGCGGCTGGTACGGATACGACTCCGAGGACGCGCCATTCGAGGTCGAAGGCGCGCTTCCGGAATTGATCCCCGCGATACTCGTTTCGAAGCAGGGCGACGCGCTGGGCTCCGGCTCGACCGACGATTTGCGGGGAATCGAGGAAATCCGGTTCGCCGACAAATCATACCTGGTCACCACCGAGGGAACCAGCGGGAATGATCTTCTGTTCGCGCGGAACGGAGTCGACGATTCGCACGGGGGCGTACGTCTTGAGGGTGGGGCCGGAGACGACCGGGTCGCCGGAGGCGCACTCTACGAAATCCTCGTGGGGGGCGCGGGAGACGATGTCCTGGAGGGAGGTGGAAATTCCGACATCATCTACGGAAACACGACAGGGGACCGCTTCGGAGCGGTGGAGGACGTCGACGTGGCGTTATTCGCGTCCTCGTTTGATAATTTCGAAGTGAGGGTCCACCACCACGAGACGGGTGGCGGAGCGCGGGGGGAAAGGATCGAGGTCTCCTACACGGGAGGCGGCGGCGGGGCGAATTTGGGGACGGACACGCTTTACGGAATCGAGAAAATAAGGTTCTCGGACAGGACGATCGACGTTGACGATCTTCCCAGGTTGTCGAATCCCCTGCCAGACGTGTTCCTGACGACCGGAACGAATTCGGGGCTCCCCATCGAACTGGCCGGCGGGTTCGGGCGCCCCGGCGGCGGTGGAATGACGTTCGCCGCGGTGGCCTACAACCCCGCGACGTTCAGATTTGACAGCATCGAAGCGCAGGACATCGGATTGACGGTCGACCCGGAAACCGGAGTGATCTCCGGACACTACACCGGAACGGAGAGTTTGGGCGTGACCGTTCGAGCCTACAGCGCGGATGACGCCAACATATTCGCCCAGGATTCGTTCGCGATCAATCCCAACGCCGCCCCCACGTTCACCGCGGCGGAATTGGAGTCCCCGATCATCCTTCAACACGGCGTCTCCGAGGAAGTGGACGTGAGCGCGGCTTTCGCCGACCCAGACGGGGATCAATTGAGTTTCACCGCGGCCGGACTCGAAAACACAGGGTTGAGCATTTCGGCCGACGGCGTGATCAGCGGAGCCGCCACGGGAACCGACGACATCGTGGTCGAGGTGACCGCGTCCGACGGCAAGACCGGGACCGTCTCCGCCGAAGTCACGTTGAGGGTGAACGAGGATCCCGAATTGGTCGGCCTGCCGGACCGGTCGATCGTCACCGGCGTCCCGATCGGGCCCGTGAACCTTCGGGACGCGTTCCGGGATCCGGACGGGGACGTTCTGAAGATCACGGTCGACGGGCTTCCCGAGGGCTTGGCCTTCGACGGCGGAACGGGTCTGATCACGGGTGTAGTCGACCACGAGGATACCGGCGTCTCGACGGTATCGGTGACGGTCGACGATGAACGGGGAGGAAACACGCTTTCCGGGACCTTCACGTTCACGGCGTCCGATCCGGTCGCGAATTTGGTTGTCAAAAGAGGGGCGGAGAACATCGCGGCGGACATAAGCGGATGGTTCGCCGACGACGGGCTGAACGGGGAGGTGACGTACGCCGCTCCCGGGTTGCAGGGATCCGGCCTGTCGATCAGCGCGGCGGGCGTGATCTCCGGCCTCTTCTCCGGGGGGGAGGGGCGGGCGTTCGCCGTCAGGGCCGAGGACGGGGGCGGAGTGGCCGTCGAGAAGATCTTCGCCGTCAGGATGAACGAGTTCGGCACGGTTCTCGATGATCTGATTTTCGGTTCGGAAGTCAAGGTCGGAGAGTTTCTTGATGGCGGATCCGGCGATGACACGTTCCACGAGAGCGTTGGTCAGGATCATGTTCGGGGGTATGGAACCGATTGGAGGGAGGAAGGGGACGACGGCCACGACACGATGGTCTACGAACAGGGGCAATTGCATTATCATGTTTCACCAAGCACCATACCTTGGCAGCATTTCGACGATGACGCCCCCGGCAGCGAGGTCGCGGAATCGGAACTGATTCCGGTCTTGAATGTTTTGCCCCAGCATGGAGGCGACTCTTCCGGACAGACCGACAACTTGCGTGGAATCGAGGAGATTCGGTTCGCCGACAAGTCGTTCCTGGTTACGGACTCGGGAACCGACGGCGATGATCTCTTGATCGCGACGCGCGCCGCTATCGCCGGGGTTTCCACCAATGGCCCCGGGGTCACCCTTGATGGTCTCGGCGGGGATGACCGGATATTGGGAACCTTGGGCCGCGATGTCCTCGTGGGCGGCGCGGGCGACGATGTCCTCGATGGAGGCAATGGAAGCGACACGATTTATGGAAACACTCTGGAGGATCCCGATGGGGCGGAAGGCGACATCGACGTGGCGTTTTTCCTCACCGGGTCCAGCTCTTATGTCATGACGACCGAAACCGCGGTTCTGAACGGAGAACATATCGTCCGGGTCATCGTGGACCACGGGGGAGTGGAGGGGCCTTATGGCCGGAACGTGCTGTACGGCATCGAGAAAGTACGGTTCTTCGATCGGACCGTCGACGTGGGCGACATTCCCGAGGTGTCGGAGACTCCGCTGTCCGACGTGATCCTGACGACAGGAACGGATTCGATGCTTCCCATCGAGGCGGCAGACGGGTTCGTGCGCGCCAACGGGGGGGCGATGACCTTCAGCGCGACGGTCGACGGCGCGAGCCTCGCCTCGGCGGGCATCGGATTGACGATCGACGCGGACAGCGGTGAGATTTCCGGCACATTCACAGGCACCGGGGCGGTGACGGTCAAGGTCCGGGCCGCCAACGCCGAATCCACCAACATGTACACCGAGGACGAGTTCGAAATCACGCCGAACGCCGCCCCCGAGTTCGACGCGGCGCGGGAGTTCGTCATACAACTCGGTTCGAGCCCGGAAGTGGATGTGAGCGTGGCGTTCACGGATTCCGACGGGGATGTGTTGGAATTCTCGGCTTACGGACCCGTGGCCGCCGGGGTGGGCATTTCCGCCGATGGCGTGATCGGCGTCGCGTCCGCGGGCGTCGATGACATCGAGATGGGCGTGACGGCGACCGACGGCAGGGGCGGGACGGCCACCGGCCGGGTCAGGCTGACGGTCAACGAGAATCCCGAATTGGTCGCTTTGTCGGATCTGTCGCTCACCACCGGCGTCCGGATCGATCCCGTGGATTTGAGGGGAGCGTTCCGCGACCCGGACGGAGACGCTCTGGAGATCACGGTGAGCGGTCTACCCGACGGCTTGTCCTACGACGGCGGAAGCGGGCAAATCACCGGCGTGGTCTCCTTCACGGACGTCGGAACGCGGACGGTGACGGTGGAGGTCGACGACCGTCGGGGTGGGGATTTGCTCACCGAGACATTCACGCTCACGACGGTCGACCCCTTCATGGGTCTGGTTGTTCCGGAGGGGGAGGCGATCACCCCGCTCGACATAAGCGGCGGGTTCGCGGGGCAGGGGTTGGGAGGTTCGGCGACCTTCAGCGCGACGGGTCTCCAGGGCAGTGGATTTTCCATCAGCGCGGCGGGCGTGATCTCCGGCACCCTGGCGGCCACGGAGGACCGGTTGTTCTCCGTCAGGGCCGAGGACGGAAACGGGGTCGTGGTGGAGAAGGAATTCGCGCTCAAGGTGGCGGGCCCCGGCACCATCGTCGGCACCGCCATAAACGATATGGTGTTCGGAAGGCCCGGGGGCGAAGGGACATACGGCGGGGCGGGCGACGACACGTTCCTCGCCAGTGGCGGAAACGACTTCATCAGGGGCTATGGAACGGAGTGGAGGGACGGCGATCCGGGCCACGACACGGTGGTCTACGGGGGGAGCCGCACGGATTACGTCGTCAAATTGGCGAACTGGGAATACTTCGAACCCGACGCCGGCCGCGGGGACGGCAGGGGCATAGTGTCGGATTTGACTCCGGAAATCCGCGTCATCGACCATAACGCGGCGGATGGAGTGGACGCCAGCGGCTCGGGAGACATCCTGAGGGGAATCGAGGAACTCCGGTTCGCCGATGGATCGTTCCGGGTGGCCACCTCCGGGACCGCGGGGAACGATCTTCTGATCGGGCCGGATGGCTTGGGCCTGTTCCAACCCCTCGCCCTCGAGGGGCTCGGCGGCGACGATTGGATCACCGGTTGGAGCGGCCGCGACACCTTGGAGGGCGGCGCGGGCAGCGACGTCATGTTCGGAGGCATGGGAAGCGACACGATCCACGGCAACACCGCGGAGGATCCCAACGGCGGGGCGGGGACCGACGTCGACGTGGCGGTGTACGAAGGCGACATGTCCTACTACAATGTCTCGGCCTCGAGGGTCTTCGTGAGCGGACAGGAAACCACGCGGGTCGTCGTGGACAATTTCGGGGCGAACTACGAGGACATTCTATACGGAATCGAGAAAATCCGGTTCCGGGACCAGACGATCGACGTGGACGACATTCCCCTGCTGTCCGACACGCCGCTGTCCGACGTGATCCTGACGACCGGAACGAATTCGATGCTTCCCCTCGGGACGGCGGGCGGGTTTGAATTGCCCGACGGCGGGGCGATGACCTACCGCGCGACGGTGGCCGGCGTGGACCTCGCCTCGGCGGGCGTCGGGCTGACGATCGACGCGAACAGCGGAGAGATTTCCGGACCCTTCGCGGGTTTGGAGGCGGTGACGGTCAAGGTAAGGGCGACCAACGCGGATCACGCCCGCCTGTACGTCGAGGACGAATTCGTCGTCACCGCGAACGCGGCCCCCGCCTTCAACTCGGCGGGCCTTCCGTCCTTGATCGTGCAATACGGTGTCCGGCAGGAAGTGAACGCGGGCGCGGCGTTCTCCGATTCCGATGGGGACGCGTTGGAATTCACCGCGGCCGGACGCGCGGGATCGGGTTTTGAAATCACCACGGACGGGGTGATCGTGGGCGCGGCCGGAACCAAGGAGGACATCGCGCTGGATGTCACCGCCTCGGACAACAGGGGCGGCTCGGTCACCGCGCGCGTCGTCCTCGACGTGAACGAGAATCCCGAGGAATCGGCGATGGCCCTGGCCGACAACGTCACGGCGACGACGGGTCTCGAGCTCGATCCAATCAACGTGGCCGCCGCGTTCCGCGATCCCGACGGAGACCCGCTGAGCATCGCGGTGAACGGACTTCCCGTTGGCCTGTCTTTCGACGCCGCGTCGGGACTGATCACGGGCGAAATTCCTCACTCGGAGGCGGACACGGCCGCGACCGTGGAGGTCGTGGTCAGCGACGGCCGGGGAGGCGAATTCAGGAAGAGCTTCACCATCACGGTGGAGTTGGGGAACAGGGATCCAGTCGTTTCGGACAATCCGTTGGAGGACGTGGTCCTGACGACGGGCACCGGTTGGAACCTGCCGATCGGCACGAGCGCGGGGTTCTTCGACGCCGATGGAGACGATCTGACCTTCCGGGCGCGGGTGGACGGAGTGGACTTGGGCGATTTGAATGTCGGACTGGCGCTCGACGCGGCCAGCGGCGCGATTTCGGGAACGTTCACCGGGACGGAGGATCTGACGGTGACGGTCCGGGCGACGGACGTGGACGGCAGCGGCGCTTTCGTCGAAGATGATTTCGAAATCATCGCGAACGCGGCTCCCGTGTTCGAAGCGGCGAACTTGCCGCCTTTTGGAATTCTTCAGCACGGCGCCGGGAGCGGGGACATCGACGCGGGCGCCGCGTTCAGCGATTCCGACGGGGACGTTTTGGAATTCACCGCGTCGGGATTGGAAAACACGGGACTGAGCATGACCGGCGAGGGCGTCATCCGGGGCACGGTGGACGCCAGGGACGACATCGAGGTGGATGTGACAGCCACTGACGGGAGGGGAGGTTCTGTCACCGGGCGCTTCACCCTCGTGGTGAATGAAAAACCCGAGGAAACGGCGGAGGCATTGGCGGACAACGTCACTGCGACGACGGGTCTCGAATTGGATCCAATCAACGTGGCCGCCGCGTTCCGCGATCCCGATGGGGATCCGTTGAGCATCGCGGTGAACGGACTTCCCGTCGGCCTGTCCTTCGACGCCGCGTCGGGACTGATCATGGGCGAAATTCCGCACTCTGAGGCGGATACGGTCGCGACCGTGGAGGTCGTGGTCGGCGACGGTCGGGGAGGCGAATTGAGAAAAAGCTTCACCGTCACGGTTGAGTTGGGGAACCGGGATCCCGTCGTGTCGGACAATCCGTTGGAGGACGTGGTTCTGACGACGGGCGCAGGCTGGAACCTTCCGATCGACACGGGCGCGGGGTTCTTCGATGCCGATGGAGACGACCTGACCCACCGGGCGACGGTGGACGGAGTGGACTTGGCCGAAATGAATGTCGGGCTCGAGTTCGACGCGGCAAGCGGCGCGATATCGGGAACGTTCACCGGGGCGGAGGATCTGACGGTCACGGTCCGGGCGACGGACGTGGACGGCAGCGGCGCCTTCGTCGAGGACGATTTCGAAATCATCGCGAACGCGGTCCCCGTGTTCGACGCTGCGAACTTGCCTCCGTCGGGAATTCTTCAACACGGCACCGGGAGCGGGGACATCGACGTAAGCGCCGCGTTCAGCGATTCCGACGGGGACGCTTTGGAATTCACCGCTTCGGGACTCGAAAACACGGGGTTGAGCATATCCAGCGCGGGCGTCATCCGGGGCACGGTGGACGCCAGGGACGACATCGAAGTGGATGTGACCGCCTCGGACGGGAGGGGCGGTTCGGTCACCGGGCGAGTCACCCTCGTGGTGAACGAGAAGCCCGAGGAAACGGGGATGCCTTTGGCGGACAACATCATTGTGCTCACGGGTGAAGAGGTGGACCCGCTGAACGTGGCCGCGGCGTTCCGAGACCCGGATGGAGACCCGCTGGGCATCTTGGTGAACGGACTTCCGGTTGGTTTGGGTTTCGACTCCGGAACGGGGCTGGTCACGGGCGAAATTCCGCACTCGGAGGCGGACACGGTCGCGACGGTCGGGGTCGTGGTCAATGACGGACGGGGAGGTGTGTTCAGGAAGGAATTCACCATCACGGTTGAGTTGGGGAACAGGGATCCCGTCGTGTCGGGGACTCCTTTGGCCGACGTGATTCTTACGACGGGGACCGGCCGGAACCTGCCGATCGACACGGGCATGGGTTTTTTCGACGCCGACGGGGACGATCTGACCCACCGTGCGACGGTGAACGGCGTGGATATCGCGGATTTGGACGTCGGCTTGACGTTCGACGCGGCCAGCGGCGCGATATCGGGAACGTTCACCGGGTCGGAGGATCTGACGGTCAAGGTCAGGGCAACCGATGTGGACGGCAGCGGCGCCCACGTCGAGGACGAATTCGAAATCATCGCGAACGCGGCTCCCACGTTCGACGCGGCCCGCCTGCCCACGCCGGGCGTTCTCCAACACGGCGCGGTCATCTCGGATATCGACATAAGCGCCGCGTTCGATGATCCCGACGGGGATGAACTGACTTTCACCGCGCCGGGCCTTGCGGACATCGCGTTGGAGATCACCGCCGACGGCGTGATCCGCGGTCGGATCGACAGCGTGGCGGACACGGTGACGGTGGAACTGACCGCCGACGACGGAAGGGGAGGCTTGGTCACCGGGACCATCACCCTTGATGTAAACCAAAGGCCCGAGGAAATCCCCTCCGCATTGGGGGACAAGGTATTCGTGACGACGGGCGCAGAGGTTGAATTGAATATCGGCGCGGCGTTCCGCGACCCCGACGGGGATCCGTTGAGCATCGGTGTGAGCGGACTCCCCGATGGCTTGGAATTCGACGCGGACACCGGTCTCGTCACGGGTTCGGTTTCCCGATGGAAAGGAATGGGCACCGGCGCCGGTTATTTGGAAACGGTGTACGACCGAAGCCGCGCGACCGACACGGTTCAAGTGGAGGTGAAAGACGGAAGGGGAGGCGAATTCATCAAATCCTTTACAATCACGGAGGAGGCGCCCCTTTTGAACTTCGTCGTGAGAGACGGAAAACGGGTTGACCCCGTTGACGTCAGGGCCGCGTTCGGAGATCCGGACCTTGTTGGTCCGCTGACCTTCAGCGCGCCGGATTTGGCGGACACCGGACTGTCGATCACCGCCGACGGCGCAATTTCGGGAACCTTGACCGCCGCGGACGGGAGGGAAGTCACCGTCAGGGCGACCGATCAAAACGGCGCGTATGTCGAAAAGGACTTCACGATCAAGGTGCCGCGTTTCGAAGGAGGAGATGCGCTCGCCGGCACATCCGATGACGATCTGATGTTGATCGGCGGAATCGCGCAGTTCGGAGGCGGGGGCGACGACACATTCAGGCTCGACCTCCTGGCGAGCCATAGAATTTACGGCGACAAGAGCAACAGCGGCCCCGGTGACGATTCCGGATTCGACACGGTGGTCTTCGCCGACAACCATCTTCGCTACGACACGTACGTGGAGTGGCGTGTCGGGCAGGCGGATGGCATGCTTTACCCCGAGTTGAATATCAGATCGCTTCGCAACACCGAACCCGGTCGCTTCCATCACGGAAGGAACGCGGATGATTGGCTGGTCGGAGTTGATGAGCTTCGGTACGAGGACATATCGTTCACAATCACCACCGAAGGAACCGAGGGAAGCGATTACCTGATAAGCAGCCGCGTCGGATTCAGCGATTGGAAGGGAGGACTGCTCGAGGGGCGCGGGGGCGACGACAGGATTGTCGGCGACAACTTCGGAGACATCCTCGTGGGCGGCGCGGGCGATGACACGTTGGAGGGTGAAGAGGGCGACGATACGCTTTATGGTCATGAAGTGGGTGACAATGGTCCGGACACCGATGTCGACACCGCGGTTTTCGACGGCGTGAGAGAGTGGTATAAGATCCACGCCGAGTCCTACATCGAAAACGGAGAACCCGCCACCCGGGTCATAGTGGAAGAGGCGTCGGGGCTCGAGAATTTCAACAGGGGACGCGATGTACTTTACGGAATTGAGCAAATCAAATTTTCCGACGGGGTCTTTATACAGACGTCGGATTTGCCCGTGCGGCAGGCCGGAACCGTCAACGCGGCGCCCACGAGGTCGGATACCCCGTTGGAGGACTTCACCCTGACAAGTGGAACCGGACGTGTCTCCATCGAGACGAGCGGCGCGTTCAATGATCCCGATGGCGACGAACTCACCTACAGCGCGTATGTGGTCCGTGGATGGATCGATACGAGGTATTCCACCCATACTCCTTTGGAGAAGTCGAATATCGGATTGCGGATAGATTCGAATTCAGGTGAAATTTCGGGGAATTACACCGGGCTTCCAACGGAATCCATCGTTGTTCGCGCCACCGACGGAGAGGGATTGTACACGGAGGACGACCTGACCATCAAGACCGACGGCGCCGCATTGGCGCATGTCGTTCGGCGGGGAACCGTGTGGGATGATAGTTTGAGCGGCGGCCCCGGGAATCAGATGATAAGCGGTGGCGACGGAAATGACTTCCTCTATGGTGGGACGGCCTTCGACATCGGCGGAGACACCGACACGGCCGTGTACCGGGGAAGCGTGGACGGGTACCGCATTTGGGCCGAACGGGGAGATTTCGGCGCGATAAGGGAAGAAATCAGGATTTTCGTGGACGACATAAGTACTGCGCACGGAGACGAGGGCACGGATAGATTGATCGGCTTCGAGGAGATTCGTTTCGGCCCCGAAGCGAGCGGGAGTGAAACATTTCGGTTGAAGGTGGCGGCGGGATCCCCGGATGCCGATATTCTTATCGGCACGAGCGATCCCGATGTCGATCTCGATGGCCATGGTGGAGACGACGTGATTCTCGGTTTCGAGGGTGATGACACGATCACGGGCGGCGCGGGAGCGGATACGATCACAGGAGGTGGAGGGAACGACATCCTCCATGGCAATCTTTTGAACGACCATGCCGGGGTTCCAGGTGAAATCGACACGGCGGTGTTCTCGGGATCCATGTCCAGCTACGCCATTTCCGCCGTGTTGCGGGACTCGGACGACGGCCCGTTGGACGGCGTCGTGACGCTTTTGGTTGAAGATATCGATGGAAAGCGTGGGGGCGGCGATGACGGCAAGGACGTTGTGATCGGCTTCGAAGCGCTTCGGTTCAACGACGAAACGATTTCCATCGAGTACGGAATAATAAATCCATACCACCGGGATGGCAAGAATATCGTTCTGGGAACCTCGGGAGACGATCAAACCGGCGAACGCTGGGTCGGGCTCAGTGGAGGATACGGAGACGACCTGATCTACGGTTTTGGCGGCGACGATTTCCTGCACGGGAGCGAGGGCGACGACACCATTGTCGGCGGGGAGGGGGACGATTCCATCACCGGTTCGGTTCTGGGGACGGATACCGCGGTTTTCGCGGGCGAGATCGGGGACTATAGGATCGACGAGTACCGCTGGGGCGACTACTTCACGGTGGTTGATTTGGATGATGCCAAACATGGCGACGACGGCGAAGATATCATCGTCTCCATCGAGAATCTCCGGTTCCTTGCCTCGGACCTAACCGTGTCGACGTCGAGTTCGTCCTTGTTGCGGGGGAAAATTTTCGGCACCATTGGGGATGACGTCATCATGGGCGGGGCCGGCGTTCAGACCATATTCGGGGATTGGGGAGAGGACACGATTCATGGCGGCGGCGAGAACGACACGATTCAGGGCGGGGAAGGCAACGATACGATTGATGGAGGGGAGGGGATCGATGTGGCGGTGTTCTCGGGGCTTCGCAGTGACTACGTTTATAGGGAAGTGCTACAGGAAGGTGGCGCGGCAAGCAGGTTCGAGATCGAGGACGGCGATGAAATCTCGGACGGCGACGAAGGAACGGATGTATTGCGCGGCATTGAGACCGTTCGATTTCTGGCGGAAGACCCCGCCGACAGTGATATCGCGGTCGTGGATATGATTGTGGACGAAATTGTTGGTACCGCCGGAAACGACACCGTGCGCGGAGGCATCGGCAACCAGGTTCTGTCCACGGGGCGGGGCTCCGACACGATTTTCGGTGGCGAGGGAGACGATATAATCCGTGGCGGTGAAGGGAACGACGACATAGAGGGCGGCGGGGACGACGACGAGATCCATGGGGGCGGGGGCGACGATGTGATCGATGGAGGCGCGGGGACGGACACGATCATTGGCGGAGATGGGACCAACACGATCAACGGAGGAACCGGAATTGACGTCACGGTTTACGCCGGATTGCGAAAGGACTATGTGGTCGTGAAGTACCTTCAACCAGGCAATGCGAGTACGACGAGTGAATATCTTGTTCAGGATATTGATTCGAACGCGCACGGCAGAGACGGTTTGCACTGGCTGACGGGTGTCGAGATTTTGCGGTTCATGGCCGAGGATGTTCCCAACCGTGATATCGCGATCGAGGACGCGACATTGTACGCGGTCGTTGGAACCAACGCGGACGAAACCATCCACGGTGGAATTGGCGGCCAGATGATTTACGGTTACGAGGGCATGAACAGGATTTTCGGTGGTCAGGGCGATGACAAGATATACTCAGGCGCGGGGAACGACGTCATTGATGGAGGCGGTGACGACGACTTGATTCGCTCCGGCAAGGGGGATGATGAGATTATTGGCGGGGCTGGCAACGACGAGATCCGTAGCCACCGGGGCGAAGATACCATCGACGGCGGTTTGCATGACGACACGATTTATGCCGGGCGCGACAACGATATTATCACCGGTGGAGGGGGGGACGACGAGATTGACGGCGGCGAGGGGACGGATATCGCGGTTTTCACCGGTCTTCGCGAAGACTATTACATAACGGCGCATCTTCGTGACGGTCAGGTGATAGCGCTTGACATCAGGGATGATGAGCCCGACTCGCATGGGCACGACGGTTTGGATTCGTTGATTTCCATTGAGACATTGCGATTCTTGGCTGAAGACTTGAACGACCGCGATATCGCGGTCGCCGATTTGATTCCTGATGTGAAGGTCGCGGCGAGTTCGACGATCCGCCCGACCGAAAAGAAGGAAATCATGGCGGCCGGGATCGATGAATTGAATTCGGATGCGGCTCAAAACGGCGGACAGGCCGGGGGATCCGGGACCGCGGTGTTCGACGTGGACGACGAATTGATGGAATTGCCCGAATATTCACTCGGCGCTGTATCCACGGATCCAGGAGGGGACTTCGTTTCGGGAGAATTCGACGCGTCCCTCACCGAGGGATCCGATCATTCGATCTGCGATGATTATCTTTACAACTTGATGGGCTAGTA
This sequence comes from Hasllibacter sp., assembly GCA_028281405.1. Taxonomy (GTDB): domain Bacteria; phylum Pseudomonadota; class Alphaproteobacteria; order Rhodobacterales; family Rhodobacteraceae; genus JANQKA01. Next base: position 15,291 of record JANQKA010000552.1, read on the forward strand.
TTGATCCCAATGTTTGGCATCGACGGAAATCCGCCAACGCGGCGGTTCGGGGAGGTCGCCGATGGCGGTGTCGCGCGCCATGGCGCCCCCCGTTTTTTATTCAAGTCCCGTCGGTTGGCCGCGCGTTGGCCGCGGTCCAACCGGTTCCCGACCCGACCTCGGCGGGACCGTGGAGCGGCCGGAGCGGCCAGCCAGATGGATGTAACCGGTTGAAATTCCTCGACTTCGCCAAGGTTCAAATCCGTTCTGGGGCGGGCGGGAACGGTGCGATGTCGTTCCGGCGCGAAAAGTTCATCGAATACGGCGGCCCCGATGGCGGCGACGGCGGGCGGGGTGGCGACGTGATCATCGAGGCGGTTGAGGGCTTGAACACCCTCATCGACTTCCGCTACAGACGGCACTTCTTCGCCGGAAACGGCAAACCTGGCATGGGCAGGCAGCGCACGGGCCGCGACGGCGTCGACATCATCCTCAAGGTTCCAGCGGGAACCGAGGTGCTGGATGAGGATGGGGAGACGGTCATCTTCGATCTGACGGCGGTCGGGGACCGTACGATCGTGGCGGGCGGAGGCAACGGCGGCTTCGGCAACCTTCACTTCAAATCCTCCACGAATCAGGCTCCCCGGCGGGCCAACCCGGGCCAGCCGGGCGTGGAGCGGGTCATTTGGCTGCGGCTTAAGCTCATCGCCGACGCGGGGCTATTGGGGCTTCCGAACGCAGGCAAGTCGACTTTTCTCTCCGCGACCTCGAACGCCAAGCCAAAAATCGCGGACTATCCCTTCACAACGCTGCATCCGAATCTCGGCGTCGTCGCGGTGGATGACGCAGAATTCGTTTTGGCCGACATCCCAGGCTTGATCGAAGGCGCGGGCGCGGGCAGGGGCCTCGGCGACCGTTTCTTGGGTCATGTTGAACGCTGCTCGGTACTCCTTCATTTGGTTGACGGCACCTCGGAGAGCGTTGAAGAGGATTATGAAACCATCATCGGCGAATTGAACTCCTATGGCGGCGGACTCGCCTACAAGCCGCGGGTCACCGCCTTGAGCAAGATTGACGCGATGACGGAGGACGAGGTCGCCGAACGCGGGGCTCTGCTGGAGAAGGTTTCCGGCGCGCGCGTGCACCGGGTATCCGGCGTCAGCGGATACGGCATCGCGGTAGTGCTTCGTTCACTACGCTCCGAAATCGACGCGCGGGCCGCCCGGGAGGGAGCGGACAGGGATGAGTCCTCCCCATGGCATCCCTAGTGTGCTGATTCTAACGGATCGTCCCGGCCTGTTAGCGTTCCCGAAAACCTATCTGCTCAGAACTGAAGCGCGGAATTTTTCTCATCCATGAGCG
>JANQKA010000570.1 GCA_028281405.1 Hasllibacter sp.
TCTGTGAAACGCGACTTCCTCATCGCTGGTCCCCTCTTTGTTGACTTCGTCGCGAACACAGTCCGGTTTAGAATGCGAGCGTTCTGGGGGGGCATGTCATCGTCGTCCGCCACGAAGTTGACCATGGCCGGAGCCACGTCGGTGTCCACCATGGTCACGACGGGAGCACCGTCTCTCGCGAGAGCGGTGTCCGGCGCCACGGCGTCGGAATCCCCGAACTTGATCCTCTCGACACCGGTTACCGTGTCGAGACCATGGTCCCCGTCCATCATGGAGTCCTTGTCGCGGATCATGAAGGTTCCCGCCGTCGAGGTCTCCCGGATCCGGTAGTCGGCCCAGTCTCCGGCATACACCTCGGAGTCCGTGGTGCCGTCTCCACCGTCGATGGTGTCGTCGCCCCCGCCGCCGGAAGGGAATTCGTCGCCCGCCCGCCGGAAGGGAAGTCGTCGCCCGCTCCGCCGGAAGGGAAGTCGTCGCCCGCTCCGTCGGAAGGGAAGTCGTCGCCCGCCCGCCGGAAGGGAAGTCGTCGCCCGCTCCGCCGGAAAGGTAGTCGTCGCCCGCTCCGCCGGAAAGGAAGTCGTCGCCACGCAAGCCGAACAGGAAGTCGTTGCCGCCGAATCCGCGAAGACCCGTCGACGCGTTCGTTCCGTCGGAAGCCGCTTGTCCGATTAGAATCTCGGTGCCGGTGTCGGTGTCGGCCTCCACTCTTCCGATGGTGTCGTGACGAACCACGGTGAGGGTCACGTCATCGTCGCCGTCATCGGCGGTCGCGTTCAAAAACTCGACCTTCTCGATACCGGCCAGCATGTCCGTGCCACCGTCAACGGTGTTGTCGCCCGTCGTCGCGGTGTCCCCGACGGCGATCCGCGGGACATCCGTCATCTCCGAGTCTCCGGGGTTGAACGTGTGCGGCTCGACCGAATGGTGTAGCCGGCAAAGGCGCCTTCGTGGACCGCCGTGTCCATCCCGCCATCGGCGCCGAGCACCGTGGCCGAGTTGCCGTGGATCGTGTCGTCGCCCGCGCCGCCGATGATAATGTCATTTCCCGCTCCGCCGGTGGCGGTGTCGTTGGCCGCGAACCCGAAAATGTAATCGTCGTTCCCGCCCCCGGTGAGATCGGTGTTCTCCGCGTTGCTCCCGAGCACGAGGCCGACCGACACTTGGTCTCCTTCCCCGCAGAACCGAAGCTCCTCGACTCCCATGAGGGTGTCGGTTCCTTCGTCGGTCGCGTCAGTTCCCGTTGTCGCGGTGTCCGTCACGGTGGCGCGCGTAACCGCGCTCGTCCCGGCCGCGATCGATGCCGTAATTTCGAATCCGTCGCGCTCCCCCGCGTACACTGCGGTGTCGTCGCCCGCGCCACCATCAATCGTGTCATCTCCCGCGCCGCCGGTGATCACCCGAGATCCCGCGCCTGTCGTCACCGTGTCGTTCCCCGCTCCGGCGCCGACCGCCATGAGGTGCGCGCCGCGGGGGGCTTCGTCGATGACGTTGTTGCCGGCGTTACCGGTGAATTCACCGTTGGAGAAGGTTCCGTCGCCAGCGGCGGCGGTTCCGCCACCACCGCCGTCGCCGCTTCCGCACCCGGCCAGGGCGCCGAGCGCCGCCGCGGTGCCCGCGGTCATGCCGAGGGAGGAACGCCTCTTGGTGATCGAGCGGTTCGCTTTGAAGGGGAAATTGTCACGCAATTCGGTATCCGTCATCGTTCAGTTGGGGCGCTTCGGTCCATCGTGTACCGTTCCATCGGCGAAAACCTCCGCCGCGATTCGGCCCTCACGCCCGAAACCCCGGTGAGACGGGATGCCGACATGCCCGATGTCCCATCCCCGCCGATGAGCGGCGGAGGAAGGAAGAACGTGATTTCCGGTGTCCGCAAGCGGAAATTTCCCCATTGAAACAAGGGATTTCCCGCCAGCGCCGGGAAAAATCCGCTTCGGAAGCGGGAGGAATCGTTGACGCGGAAACGAGCCGGGATCACCCCGAATCTCCCTCCCCTCCCAAACAGCCCTCCACGACGCTTTCCCGACGCGGGCATCGGATCGGGAAATCTCCGGGAGGGCCACGGCGGCGGCGATGGTCCCACGACCAAGCAGACATTTTCCAGACGCCGATGCCGCCGGGAGGGACGCCGCGGCGGCGACGGGTTCCGCGGCCGAACCGGGATTTTCCAGACCCGATGTCGCCGGGAAGGACGCGAAGGCGGCGATGGATCCCGCTCCAAGCCGACATTTCCCAAACGCCCGCGCCGCCGGGAGGGCTGCGGCGGAGGCGAAGGATCCCGCGTCCAGGCCGGCATTTTCCAAACACCCGCGCCGCCGGGTATGCGGCGGAGGCGGTGACGGTCCAGCTGCAAGATGGCCTTTGCCAATCGCCCGCGCCGCCGTGAGGGCCGAGGCAGCGGCGATGGATCCCGCTCCAAGCCGACATTTCCAATCGCCCGCGCCGCCGGGAGGGACGCGGCGGAGGTGATGGATCCCGCGTCCAGGCCGGCATTTTCCAAACGCCCGCGCCGCAGGGAGGGCCGTGGCGGCGGAGATGGATCCCGCTTCAAGCCGGCAGTTTCCAAACGCCCGCGCCGCAGGGAGGGCCGCGGCGGCGGAGATGGATCCCGCTCCAAGCCGGCCATTTCCAAACGCCCGCGCCGCAGGGAGGACCGCGGCGGAGGTGATGGATCCCGCGGCCAAGCCGAAATTTTCCGAACGCCCGCGCCGCCGGGTGGGCCGAAGCGGCGGAGATGGATCCCGCCGCCAAGCTAACCTTACCAAACGCCCGAGCCGCCGGGAGAGCCGCGGCGGAGGCGATGGATCCCGCAGCCAAGCCGGCCTTTTCCAAACGCCCGCGCCGCCGGGAGGGCCGCGGCGGAGGCGATGGATCCCGCGGCCAGGCCGACATTTCCAAACGCCCGCGCCCTTGGGAGGGCCGAGGCGGCGACGATGGATCCCGCCCCAAGCCGACAATTCCGAACGCCCGCGCCGCCGGGAGGGCCGCGACTGCGGCGATGGCCCCCGCAGCCAAACCGACTTTTTCCAAACGCCCGCGCCCCCGGGAGTGCCGAGGCGGCGGCGATGGATCCCGCTCCAAGCCGACAATTCCGAACGCCCGCGCCGCCGGGTGAGCGGCGGAGGCGGTTACGGTCCAGCGGCAAGCTGGCTTTTGCCAATCTCCCGCGCAGCCGGGAGGGCGGAGGCGATGGATCACGCAGCCAAGCCGGCCTTTGCCAATCGCCGATGCCGCCTGGAGGGCCGCGGCGGCGGCGATGGATCCCGCGGCCAAGCCGACATTTTCCGAACGCCCGCGCCGCCGGGTGGGCCACGGCGGAGGCGATGGATCACGCGGCCAGGCCGACCATTACCAATCGCCCGCGCCGCCGGGTGCGCGGCGGAGGCGGTCCGGCGGCAAGATGGCCTTTGCCAATCGCACGCGCAGCCGGGAGGGCGGAGGCGATGGACCCCGCGGCCAAGCCGACATTTTCCGAACGCCCGCGCCGCCGGGAAGCCCGCGGCGGTTGCGATGGATCCCGCGGAGACAAGCCGGTATACGTCGACGGGGCAGGTGCCGGTTCGGTGCTCCAGGCATTTCCCGTCTCGGGATACATCTATGGGTCCAATCTTGGAGGCACCTTCGAACAGGAGTGGTTCGTTCGGAAATCCATCTGGATGTTCGGGCGGTCGCGGTCCACGGAGTGGCGGGGGTTCCGCCGATCATATGGACCGATCTTGCCCCTCCGTCACGGCGGCCAACCGCGGTTCCGTCGCTCCGACGCGACCCGCGGCGCCCCGTGTCGGGGTCCATCGCTGTCGCCGTGACGCTTCGGTCGCGAGGCGAGGGGGCGTGTATGATTCCGTCGGGTGAAGATCCGGAGTCCCCGTGTGGTTGGAACCACAAGAGTGTTGGCGTTGCGAGTGACGGCGGCTTCGGATACGAGTCCCGAAGCGTGGAGGCGGCCCCGCCGATGGAATGGGTCACGATGGGCCGGGTTCCAGGTGGAATGAAGACGGAGACCACAATGCGCGACGATTGCCCATTCAAGGCGAACATAGCGACCATCGGGAAGCGCGCTCCTCTCCGCTTGACGGCGGGCGCCGAGGCGTCGCTCGGAGCTTTGGACGTCTTCGGAGTCGCCGACGGCGGCGGCGGCGGAACCGTCAATGTCGGCACGGGCACGGGAAATGCCGGATGCGAAGTGTTGACCAGGGTGGCGGGCAGTGGTAGACCCGCTTCCAAACGGTCAACGACACGTTCTTCGGCGGAGACGGGAGCGAAAATTTCTTCGGCGACACCGAAATGTCGCTTCATGCGGCGTCGGGAGCCATCGACGTCGTGATCATGGGACTTGATCCGGCCCGGGAGTTGACTCCGGGGGCGGATCGGGCCAAAAAGAGAACACAATCCGGTCGCGAACGCGACCAAACCGGGAGGCGAACGCCGTGCAGTTCTTGTGGAACAACCCCGACTTCGACGCCGCCGTGGCGGACCTGTTGGAGAGCTGCGAGCACGCCCGATGGGCGGTCGCCTGGGCCACCACGAGCGCGCCGAGATTCAAGCAGCTCAGGCGAAATCGGGAGAAGATCTACCAGCTCACGGTCGGAACACAATTCTATCAAACCGACCCCGAGTTCATCGCCGCATTCAACGAGCACCCGAACGCTGGTTTTGTTCTCGAAACAAGCGGTGTGTTCCAGCCCAAGGTATACTATTTCGAGCACGGAAATGGCCACTGGGACTGCGTAGTGGGCAGCCTCAACTTCACCGATGCGGCATTCAGCAGGAATTCAGAGGCCGCATTGCGAATCAACCAGGACGACGCGGACGCCGAATCGACACGCAAGGAGATCACCGCCGCGTTGGACAAGTATCAACGCCTTGGAAATACTCTAACCAGCGAAGAGCTTGAAGAATACCGGGAGGAAAAGAAACGCGCGGAAAAGAACCTTCCGGATATCTACAACATGATTCCGTCTTCCGGAAGGTCCCCAAAGGCTCCTCGGCCGCATGACGTTGGCATCATAAATGAGGGATGGGAAAAATTCTTCCAGGAATTGAACAATAATGGTAAAAGGAAACTTATGGACAGGCTCAAGGTTATGGAAGAAGCCGCCACGCTGTTCCGCGAGCATCCACGGTTTTCAGACTTTGATTATGTCAACCGTCAAAGGATAGCGGGGTTCGTGAGTCAAACGCGGAGTGAGAAAGACGAACTTGATTGGTCGTGGTTCGGGAACATGCGGGCCGCTGGAAATTTCAAACAGGCGATTAACCGGAACAATCAGAGGATATCCGATGCGCTCGACCATATTCCGCTTGAGGGCCCGGTAGAACGATCGGATTTCGAAGCGTTCGTCGATCTGTTCCGCTCGTCATTTAAGAACGCCGGGGTGGTAACCGCAACAAGGCTGCTGGCCATGAAGCGCCCGGACAACTTCGTGTGCTTCAACATGGCGAACAAAATATCTCTCTGCGAGGCACTCGACATTCCGAAAATCGTCAGCCTCGACAACTACTGGTCATTGCTGATTGATCCAATTCAGGATTCGAATTGGTGGAACAGCCCGGAACCTTCTTGGATAGTCGAGCGGAACGTTTGGCGATGCCGGGTGGCCATGTTGGATGCGCGCTTCGTACAGGATGATCGCTTTTAGTTCGGGTAATCCAGACCGAAATCCCGCCAGATGGCAGCTGCGGAATTGTTTACGTTTCCGAGCCCAACTTTATCGGCGCAGGATTGGTAGAACCAAGTGGGCTTCCCTGTCCGACGGGTTAACCGTTTCATTGACCCGGTTCCCGGTATTCGCGGAAACGCGAATAATACCGGGAGGATTGGCAGAATTCCTCCTCCGCGCGGCTTCGTCGGAGCCCCTGCGGATAATAAGCGTCGTCAAATACGGCGATAATGTGTATGCCCGCTGGAATTCCAATTCCGGCGTGGCGGTTCCGATGGCGTCGAAGTCTTGGCTTGAGCTGGGATTCCACATCATGATGATCAATTGGCAATCGTATTTTTCGGCGTTTACCAAAATTTCTTCATGGGCGGTGACCAATGAGGGGGATGGATGGTGATCGGGAGGGCTCTGTTCATCCACGAGAGCTGCGTGGACGGTCATCTCCGCCGCGAGCGCGGTCAAGCTGGAATGCGAATTCTCCACGGATGCGTGACAGATCGGTCGCAACTGTCGCACATGCCGACTCCGGGAATGTGAGTTGACGCGCGAAATGGGAGCTTACTGCTGTTCCGACTTAGGTGGAATCACAATGTTTACTGGCAATTCGCGCACCGGACACCTTGAATTTCATGTCTTGCGCCTAGCAAAACTATACGAT
>JANQKA010000465.1 GCA_028281405.1 Hasllibacter sp.
GGGCAGGACACATGGCCGGCGTCCCGAAGCGTGTCGAACGCCTCGGCGGACTTGAACCAACTGTCGAACCCATGGTCGTTTTCGCATTTCAAGGTGTAGCTGATCACCCGGTGCACCCGCCCGCTAATTTCTCGGTTCCGCGAGTCTAACCCGACGCCACCCGGCATTCAACTTTCGTTGCGCCGGTCAAGATTGAACCGTCCGGAATCCTTGATTCTTAAAGGTCAACCGGCGGCGGCTTAGGGGCGGCGGCGGAAATCCCGCCTCAGCCGAACTGGAGGGCCGTACGCGCTCTGGAAGCTTGGCGACGCGGGAGATTTGAGGAATTCGGCGTCGGGGGGCGCCCGTACGGCGGGCATACACGCCTTTCGAACGAAAGCCCCGACAGGTCCGGGAGCATGGCGGCGCTTCCGATTCGCGGCATTCGGCTTCGAAGTTTGCCCGTGGCGCGGGATATTCACGCCGGTCGGACCGAATCGGGCAAGTCGGGAGCAATGGGCGCGGGAGAATCGATGAATTCGGCAACGGGATTTGCCATTGCCGTAGGATATCCGCACCCGTCGAACCGGACCTGAGCGGGGAGTGGAGGATGGTGAGCGGCGGAATCGATGCATTCGGCAACGGGATTTGCCCGTGCCGCGGGACACGCACACCCGTTGAACCGGTGTCGGGAGGGGCCGGGAGATGGGGGAGCGGGAGATGCGAGGCTTCGGTTTCGGGGGCTTCCCGCGCCGCCGGTTATCCACGCGGTCGAACCGGAACCGGGAAAAACGGGCGGGATTCGTTCGCGCACCCCTGATTTGTCCGGTGGTGCGACCGCCCCGTTGGCGTACCCGCCACCAAAGGGTCAAAATGCCGTTTCCGTGGAGATGCGGCCTGCGCGGAGGCGGGGGGATCGGGTTGCGGAATCTTCACATCGGCGAGGGAGCGGCTTCGAGAAGTGAAACCTCACCGCGGGGTCGAGGGCGCGGGGGGACCCTTGGGAAGTATTCCTTCTCATCGATGCCGCCACGATCAGAGCGCCGGCGACTTGAACGTGAACACATCAACGGTTGACGATGGTGCACGGCGCCCATCAACGATTCGCGTGGCCGCCACGCGGCCCGCGCTACCGATTCCATCAAAGCCTCCGGCACTCCACCCGGCGAATCGCCGCGTCCATTTCGAATCATCCAGGCCGACGCCGTCGGGGACAGACACGCCTCCCCGCGGGTGTGATTCCGGTTTGTGGTCGGCGCCCCCCGCCCGTTATACGCGACATCCCTCCACGCGGGCGTTGTTATCGGATTCATCCTCGGCTACCTCAGCGGCGTGGAGGCCATCCTTCCTGGCGGGCGAGGTTATCGGGGCGAATCAAATCAAGCCCGCCGAACCCGGAGTTGGTACGGTTGCGCGATCCCGTTCATCGGGACGGCCTTCGCGCATCGGTTCAACCCGCCTTCCGCGCGGGGGCTCGTCGGTGGCCGCGATGTGGGGCGTGGCCGCGAATTCCAATCCGCCCTCCGCGCGGGGCTCGTCATTGGCGAAGCGGCCGCGGTTGCGCCGGTCGTGGACTGTTCTTCGGCTGGGACCGAGCTCCGGCTGGGACCGTGCTCCGGCGTCAGCTCGCCTTGAAC
>JANQKA010000654.1 GCA_028281405.1 Hasllibacter sp.
ATCTCTCGGGTCGCGCCGTCGTCCGGGTCGGGATGGCGGTTCCGCCTTCCCCGCGGCATTGAATGGGATGGACCCCGCGATCCGGCGCGGGTGATCCCCGGGATGCGCATGGCCCCTCTTGGACGATCGGGGTGCTTCTGGAATCTCGAAGCCGTGGGATCCTCCGCCGCCGGTCCCCGGCTGGACCGGCCCGCGGATGTCCATCCGCCCGGTCCGGGAGGCCACGCCCCGGCCCGCGGTTCCGGATTCGATCTCCCGGCGGGCCGCGCCGGAATCCCGTTCTCGATCCGGGTGATCTCCGTATTCATTGTCGGGCTTCGTGATGTGCGGAATCTTCGTTGGCGCGGTCGCGTTCTCAACCCGGCGGCGGTGTTGCGGTATTGGATGTTCGACCACCCACGATTCCGCCGGGTGTGATGCGCGGGGCGCCCTTCGGGTCGCCCGGCGTCGACGTGGAGCGTGTCGGGGCCTCTCCGGTCTCATGGGCGCGCTTGGGCGGTTGCCGAGGGGGATGACCTCGCGGGCCCCCCCCCCCGTCCCTGCGGTTCCGCGGACTACCGCCTTGTTGAGCGGACATGCGATTGGCGGGCCTGTCGCGCGTGACACCATGCGTGGCCCGGGTCGACGGGGTGTCCGATATTCCCGCCACTTCGAAACGGGGCCAAACGGTTTTCGCGCTTCGTGGCCATGAGGCGGACGAAGGCGATTCTTCGCGCGATGGGGGCGGTGACTTCACCAAGATCGCGCGCCCGCCGATCCTGACCGGATACCCGGCGTCTCATCGGTTGGTGGAAGGTGTTTCCCTAATCGGGCCGCCGAATCCCGGGTGGCCATGCGCGCGGAACCGGCGTGGAATGGTGATTCGTGCCGATTCGTAGAGGGGAGCGGCCGTTCGGCCCGGGCTACGCGTGAAGGTCCGTTTCATTCGGTGGATGGGATCATGATGCCCGGGCCGTCCCAGGGGGCCGCTCCGTTCGGCGGCCAGCCCGGCCGGGCGCGGATCCCGTGCCGGAACCTTATGTCGCGGTTCCCGCACCCATGGGGCGGGACGGCGGGACATCGTTCAATGACGCAAGCCCGATCACGGCGGACCGTCGGCGAGGGACGTGGCGGATTCGGTCGGGAACCGGACTGAAACCGCCGGGCGTCGGCCGCGCGGGTCGACGGAGTCCGGAACAAGGATGCGGCGTTCATCCGCGCCCGAAGTGACCGACCATCCGCCGGCCGGATGGATCCCTTCCCCGGCGATGGCGCGCGGCATGGTCGGCTGGCGTGGCCGTCGCGGCCACCCGGGGGCGCGCGGGCGGCCGAAATCGTTCCAGGCGCGGAACGGCGGGATGGACGTCATCGCCGCCGATCCGTCCGGTCCGCGGCCACACTGACGCCGGGGATGGAGTTTCCGCTCCCCCGCCGGTCGCCAAGGAGACCACCCGATTCCGGGTCGCGGGCATGGAATCCATCCCCCGAAGGTCGGATTCACAATTTCGATGGATGCCCGGCGCATGAATCAAGGTGTGCGTGTGCCTGAATTCAAGGAAATGCCCGTCATCCGCACTGGATTTGGAAAAATCGCCGACACGGTCAAATCATAGTTCGAACGACACTCAGATTACGGAATCACAAAATGTCCATCATCAGCCGCCTCTTCCCCGCCGCCAACGACACAACCGCCACCCAGGTCGACATCGACGACGACGCCATCATCGCCGGCGACGAAACCCGGGACGGGACTTCCGTCGACTCCGCTCCGACGGGTCCGTCGGGTTCAAGGAAGCGCCGGGGCGCGACGGTGATAGAACTGATCCTCTACATCGGAGGGGCGGCGCTGGTGATCACGGGGGCGATCTTGGGGTACCAGACCGCGAAGACTTCAATTGAGTTTTCAAGGTTTCAGTCGAACCTGCTAACACACGCATCGAGTTTGCGTGGCTATTTAAGAAAAACTTCCGGCGACAATCCTGTTTTGGTGTCACAAAGCAGTGGAGGGAAATCTCCATGGGGTGGAGATATCCACTATTTCAATGATTCTGATGAT
>JANQKA010000704.1 GCA_028281405.1 Hasllibacter sp.
CTTCGACGGGCGCACCATATTCGAAAGCATGTCCGGCGCCGTCAGCCACGAAACCCTCAAGGCGTCCCGGCTGCGCCGACGCTACCTCGACCGCCTCGCGGCCCGGAAAGAGGAGCTGCGCCTGATGAACCAACGCGCGAAGTGGCAATTCTCCATCCATCACACGGACGCCCCGGCCGGGTCGGCGCTGCTTTGGCTGCATCAGGCCCTGGAGCGGTCTCCCTGATGCCCGTCCTGGAGTTCGCCAACCCCTGGCTGCTCACCCTGCTCGCGGCCCTCCCGATACTGTGGATGCTGCTGCGGGCGATTCCTCCGGCGCCGATCCGGCGGCGTTTTCCGGGAGTGGCGCTGCTACTCGGCCTGAGCGACGAGGAATCCCAATCGGACCGGACCCCCTGGTGGCTGTTGCTGATCCGCATCCTCGCCGTCGCGGCGATGATAATCGGCTTCGCCGGACCGGTCATCAATCCCGCCGCCGAACGACCGGGACGCGGGGCCGTCGCGATCGTCATCGACGGCTCATGGGCGGACGCCGCCGACTGGCCGACGCGCTTGGAGCGGGTCGCCGACCTTCTGGACGGAGCGGGAGCCTCCGGCCGTCCCGCCGCCGTCGTCGTGCTCGCCGACCCACCCGCGGGCGGCGCGGAATTCCGCGCCGCCTCGGAATGGAAGGCGCGGCTTCGGGGACTCTCGCCTCGCCCCTGGATGCCGTCGGACGGGATCGGCTGGGTGGAGCGGACCGACGGCCGCTTCGACACGTGGTGGCTGTCGGACGGGCTCGCGCGGGACTCCCGCGTCGGGCTTCTCAGGGCGCTGGACGACCGCGGAAACGTGACCGTGTTCGAAAGCGGACGACCGGTGACGGTCATCGAACCGCCGGTGTTCCGGGACGGGGTCGTGACCCTCACCCTCCGCCGGTCGGCGGCGGCCGGTCCCTTGGAGGTCGGGGTGTCCGGCCTCGGACCCGATCCATCGGGAGTCGAGCGTGCGTTGGCCACCGGAACCGCGATCTTCGCCGAGGGGGAGGACGCCGCCGAAATCGAGATCAATCCTCCTCCCGACCTCAGGAACCGGATCACCCGGTTCGCCGTGGACGGAATCAGGTCCGCCGGAGCCGTCGCCCTGGCGGACGACGCCCTGAGGCGCCGCGAGGTCGCCCTGCTCGCGGGGGAGGAGGAGGGCGAGGCGCCGGTATTGCTGTCGCCCCTGCACTACCTCCGCCAAGCGCTCGGCCCCAGCGCCGACCTGATCGAGACCGCGACGTTGGGGGACGCGCTTCCCGGCAACCCCGACGTCATCGTCATGGCTGACGTCGCCGGAGTCGCGACGGTCGATGTTGATCCCCTGACCGACTGGCTCAACGAGGGCGGGCTCCTCGTGCGGTTCGCCGGGCCGCGTCTCGCCGCGGAGGGCGCGGCGGGCGGGGATTCGGCGTTCCTGCCGACGCGCCTGCGGGCGGGAGGCACGACCGTCGGCGGGGCCATGAGCTGGGGGGAGGCCAAGAAACTGCGCGCCTTCGAGCGCGGGTCGCCCTTCTTCGGGCTGCCCGTGCCCGACGAGGTCGGCGTCACGTCACAGGTGCTGGCCCAACCGGACCCGCGGCTCGCGGAACGGACCATCGCGTCGCTGGAGGACGGCACCCCACTCGTCACCTCGAACGCCGTGGGCGCGGGCATGGTGGTTCTGTTCCATGTCACCGCGAACGCCGAGTGGTCGACGCTTCCGCTGTCGGAGCTGTTCGTGCGGATGCTCGAGCGACTCTCGATCTCGACCCCGCCGCCGCGGCGGACTCCGGAGGATCTGGCCGGAATCGTTTGGACGCCGGTGAGCGCGCTGACGGCTTTCGGAGAACCCCGCCCCGCGGACGACCTGCCGGGCGTTCCCGGCGAGGTGCTGGCGATAGCCGAAGCCGGTCCGGAAACGCCGCCCGGCGTCTACGATGGCGGCGGCCGCCTGATCGCCTTGAACGCCGTCGGGCCGGACACCGAATTGCGGGCGGCCTCCTGGCCCGACCGGATCACGGTCGAGCGGCTGACTCCCCCACCCGAGTTCGACTTGACTTACGCCGCCCTGCTCATCGCGCTGATCCTGATGATAATCGACTCGACGGCGTCGCTCCGGGTCGGAGGGCATCTGACCTCCGCGCGCGCGGCCGCCCTTCTGGCCGCGCTGGCTCTCGCTCCGGAATCGGGATGGACCCAGGGGAGGGATTCCGGATCCGACGCCCTCGCGGTCGAGGTGACTTCGGAGGTCGCGCTGGCGCACGTGCTCACCGGGGACCGCCGGGTGGACGCCCTTGCCCGCGCCGGCCTCGCCGGACTCGCGGAGGCGTTGATCCGCAGGACGGCCGTCGAGCCGATCGAGCCGGTCGCGGTGAATATCGAAACCGACGAATTGGCGTTCCATCCCATCCTCTTCTGGCCGGTGACGGCGGACCAACCGACGCCGTCCATCGGCGCCTATCAAAAGCTCAACCGCTACCTGAGGTCGGGCGGAATGATCCTCTTCGACACCCGCGACGCCCACATCGGCGGCTCCGGCGGGACGTCGGCGGAGGCGCGCGCGCTGCGGCGCTTGGCGGCGGCTCTCGACATTCCGGTTCTGGAACCCATTCCGCCGGACCATGTGCTGACCCGGACGTTCTATCTGCTGCGTGATTTTCCCGGCCGACACCGGAACGGGACCGTCTGGGTCGAGGCTTCCCCCGCCGACGCCGAAGCCTCAGCGGGAATGCCCTTCCGGAATCTCAACGACGGCGTCACCCCGGTGGTCATCGGCGGCAACGACTGGGCCTCCGCGTGGGCGATCGACGGTTCAGGCCGCTTCCTGTACCCCGTGGGGCGCGGGCCCGCGGGCGAACGGCAGCGCGAACTCGCTTACAGGTTCGGAATCAACCTGCTGATGCACGCGCTCACCGGAAACTATAAAAACGACCAGGTGCACGTTCCCGCGCTTCTCGACAGGTTGGGACAGTGAAATGACGACTTCGGTGGTGTTCGATCCCCTCATGACGCCGCTGCAAATCGCGGTCGTCGGGGCGACCGTCATCGCGGTGCTCGTCCTGACGGCGCGCAGGCTACCCGGGGCTTGGCCGCGCGCCCTCGCGGGGGCCGTGATCGTCACGGCGCTCGCCAATCCCTCGATCCAGCGCGAGGAGCGCGAACCTTTCCCGGACATCGTTCTGCTCGCCGTGGACGAAAGCGCCTCGCAGGGACTGTCCGACAGGCGCGCGCATACCGGAGAGGCCGCGGCCCGCGTTTCCGCCGATCTCGAAGCGATGGGCGTCGAGGTCCGGACGGCCACTGTCGGGGACGGCCCGGGCGACGCGGGCACTGAACTGATGACGGCCCTCTCGGACCTCAAGTCGGACGCTCCTCAAAGCCGCGTCGCCGGAGCGATACTCGTGACCGACGGACTCGTCCACGACGCCGGGCGGGAACCGGAGATTCCGGCGCCGGTCAACGTCCTCCTGAGCGGGCGGCGAACCGATTGGGACCGCCGACTCATCATCAAGAACGCGCCCGCCTTCGCGATCATCGGCGAGGATGTCCCGCTGACGCTCCGGGTCCAGGACCGGGGGGCGGGTCCGGGAGACGCCGAGGTGGAGGTCGAAATCAGCGTCGACGGCGGATCCCCGCGGTCGTTCATGGCTCCGGTCGGCCGAGACATCGAACTTCAGTTCCAGCCACCCCACGGCGGCCTCAACGTCGTGCGGTTCGCCACCCCGCCCGCGGAGGGCGAACTGACCGACCGCAACAACGCCGCCGTGGCCCGGATCAACGGCGTCCGCGACCGCCTGCGCGTTCTTCTCATCTCCGGCGAGCCGCACGCCGGCCAACGCACATGGCGCAACCTGCTCAAATCCGACGCCTCCGTGGACCTCGTTCATTTCACCATCCTGCGCCCGCCGGAAAAGCTGGACGGCGTGCCGATCACGGAATTGTCGCTGATATCCTTTCCCACGCGGGAGTTGTTTCTGGAGAAGGTGGACGACTTCGACCTGATCATATTCGACCGCTACAAGCGGCGCGGGATTCTGCCTCAGGTGTACCTCGACAACGTGAAGCGTTACATTTTCGACGGCGGCGCGGTTCTGATCGCCGCGGGGCCCGATTTCGCCTCGGCGGATTCGCTCTTCCGCTCCCCGCTCGGCGAGGCCCTGCCCGCCGCTCCGACCTCGCTGGTGATCGAGGAGGGGTTCAAACCGCTGGTCTCGGAGGTCGGCGGCCGCCACCCGGTGACGGCGGAACTGGAATCGCTCGCGCCCGCCAACGTCGCGGAAGGATCCGAGGCGGACGGTCCCGGCTGGGGCCGCTGGCTCAGGCAGGTCGAGTTGGAGCTCACCTCCGGCCACGCGGTGATGAC
>JANQKA010000707.1 GCA_028281405.1 Hasllibacter sp.
CGATGACTTCGCTTGAACTGGCCCCGGTCTCGGAAGTCATCCTCGACGAGGCGGCGATCAAGCGGTTCCGCGGAAACTACAGGGCGGAATTCGGCGCGGCCGGGGTGGACGACCCGCTCTACGAGGCGGTTTCGGCGGGACGCAAGCACGCGGGCGTCGAACATTGGCTGCCGTTTTTCCACGAAACGCTCGAAACGGTATTCGATTACGTCCCCGACGCCGTCATCGTGGCCGACGAAAGGGTCGAAGCGGCCCGGGCGGAGCGTTGGGAATCCATCGCCGACCAATATGAAAACCGACGCGGGGCGCTGGCGGGAAAACGCGGCGGAGGCCAAATCTACAAGCCCGCGCCTCCGAACCGCCTCTACCTCGACGAAGACGCCTACTCCGAAAAAGTCTCGAACCGCCGCGTTCTCGATTTCGGCGTTCTGCCGGCCGCTCCGGGCCCCGGCGTGATCGACGCCGGCGGCAGGATCGGCCGCAACTTCGCGCCGGAACGGAGCCGGGAGGATGTTTCCCTCTTCGCCGCCCTGTCCGAACACATCGCCGACCGTCGCGCCAACGGACAAGTCGTCGTCGCCAGCTACTCGGAAGGCGCGCGCGAACGCTTGGCGGGCTTGATGGCCGACGAAGGCCTTGCCGGAACGACACCGGTCGCCGACTGGCTGGACATCGAGGGCGCCGGGGGGAGGGGAGGCGTGTTCCTCGCGGTCTGGCCGCTCGAGGC
This sequence comes from Hasllibacter sp., assembly GCA_028281405.1. GTDB lineage: Bacteria > Pseudomonadota > Alphaproteobacteria > Rhodobacterales > Rhodobacteraceae > JANQKA01. Next base: position 728 of record JANQKA010000707.1, read on the forward strand.
GGGATTCGAGGCGGAAGGCCTGACGGTGATCTCCGAGCAGGACGTTCTGGGAGACCGCCTGATCCGGGCTCCCAGAAAGCGCCGCAAGGCGGACAACTTCCTGACCGAGCACCAGACTCTGACGCCAGGCGATCTCGTGGTCCACGTCGATCACGGGGTGGGACGCTACAGAGGCTTGGAGACCATAACCGCGATGGGCGCGCCTCACGAGTGCCTCGCGCTGGAATACGCCGGTGCCGACCGCCTGTTCCTGCCGGTGGAGAACATCGAACTGCTCTCGAGGTTCGGTCAGGAGGAGGGCCTTCTCGACAGGCTCGGCGGCGGCGGGTGGCAGGCCAGGAAAGCGAAGCTCAAGAAACGCATCAGGGATATCGCGGACAAGCTCATCCGCGTCGCGGCGGAGCGCGTGCTGCGCCGGGCTCCCGTCCTTGATCCGCCCGCCGACATCTGGGAGGCCTTCGCCGCCCGCTTTCCCTACCAGGAAACGGAGGACCAACAGGCGGCCATCGACGACGTGCTTGCCGACCTGACGCGTGGATCCCCCATGGACAGGCTGATCTGCGGGGACGTTGGCTTCGGAAAAACCGAGGTGGCCATGCGCGCCGCGCTCGCCGCCGCGCTCTCCGGAGCGCAGGTCGCCGTCGTCGTCCCGACCACGCTCCTCGCCCGCCAGCACGCCAAGGATTTCGGCGAGCGCTTCCGCGGCTTTCCGGTGACCGTCCGTCAACTTTCGAGGTTCGTTCCCGCGAAGGAGGCCGCGGAAACCCGGAAGGGGATCGCCGAGGGCACGGTGGACATCGCCGTGGGAACACACGCCCTGCTCGCCAAATCGGTCAAATTCAGCAATCTCGGCCTTCTCGTCATTGACGAGGAGCAGCACTTCGGTGTTTCGCACAAGGAGCGTCTGAAGGAGATGCGGTCGAACATCCATGTCCTGACCCTGACCGCGTCGCCGATCCCGCGCACCCTTCAATTGTCGCTCACCGGCGTGCGCGATTTGTCGATCATCTCAACCCCTCCGGTCGACCGGCTGTCGATCCGCACCTACGTCGGCGAATTCGATCCGGTCACCATCCGCGAGGCGCTGCTCAGGGAGCGCTATCGCGGCGGGCAGTCGTTCTTCGTCGTTCCGCGGATCAAGGATCTGCCGGGGATCGAGCAATTCCTGCTCGAGCAGGTTCCCGAGGTCAACTTCGTCGTGGCCCACGGTCAGATGGCCGCTGGCGAATTGGACGACAGGATGAACGCCTTCTACGACGGCAAGCACGACGTCCTTTTGGCCACGACGATCGTGGAATCCGGCTTGGACATCCCGGCGGCGAACACCATGATCGTCCACCGGTCCGACATGTTCGGGCTCGCCCAGCTCTATCAGATCCGCGGGCGCGTTGGCCGCTCCAAAATCCGGGCCTACGCCTTCCTCACCACGACCCCCCGCGCGAAACTGACGCCCGCCGCCGAAAAACGCCTGCGGGTGCTCGGGTCGCTCGACGCGCTCGGCGCGGGATTGTCCCTGGCCAGCCAGGATCTCGACATCAGGGGCGCGGGTAATCTCGTGGGCGAGGAGCAATCGGGGAATTTCAGACAGGTCGGCCACGAACTCTACCAGTCCATGCTGGAGGAGGCGATCGCCAAACTCAAATCGGGGGAGATGGAAGGGGTGCCGGACGACGATGGCGGGTGGTCTCCGCAAATCAACCTGGGCGTGCCCGTGCTTATCCCTGAAAACTACGTTCCCGACCTCGACGTGCGTCTCGGGCTTTACCGCCGGTTGTCCGACTTAGGTTCGAAGGTGGAATTGGAGGGGTTCGCGGCGGAGTTGATCGACAGATTCGGAGCGCTTCCGAAGGAAGTGAACACGCTATTGCTGGTCGTTCGCATCAAGGCGCTCTGCAAGCGGGCGCACATCGCGAAGTTCGATGGCGGGCCGAAGGGCGCCACCCTGCAATTCCACAACGACAAGTTCCCGAACCCGGCCGGCCTCGCGGAATTCATCGGGGAGCAGGATGGCTTGGCGAAGATCCGCGACAACAAGATCATCGTCCGACGGGA
>JANQKA010000721.1 GCA_028281405.1 Hasllibacter sp.
CGGCATGGCGGTTCCGACATCTTCCGTGCGGTTTGAAACAACGTCTCGTCAAGATCGGTGAACACCGTGGGACGGGGAAAGCTCATGGACGCGGCCTCCGTGGATTCCGAGGATGTCGCCGCCTCCATCAATGGTCGTGACCGGGCCGGGACAACTCGCGAACCGGGGTGGTATATCATAGAACCCCGTTTCGAACAAGCATTGGTCGTAGCCCACGGTCTCCGCTGATCGGGCCGAGCGGGGTGGTTCCGAAATATTGGGAGCGGTTTGAAACGCGCCTCGCCGATACCGGCGATCTCCATGGGGCGGCGGATGCCACGGGAATTGAATGGGTTCACCCGGATCTAAAAGCGTCCCATTGCACTGGGGCCTGCGTGCGGGTTTTGGGCCTTGAGCGTTGGGCTTACTGGGCTTTGAGTGGATCGGGGGAGCAATCTTGAGTCCCGTGTCGTTGATGCCCGCGGATCCTTGGGAACCTGGCCAAGGGAGAACCAGGGCGGACGTTGTCGGCGTGAGGGTCGAATGTGGGACGTGGCGCCCTTCGTGTTGGTGGATGTGCGGGGTCCGGCTGGGATCCGCGTCGAGGCATGACCGTGAGCGGGTATGCCGAGGCCGCGCCTCTTCGTGTGAATACGGCGGGGTCGTCGGCGGGGCGACCCTGGAGGACAAGGGAGGGCGGACCAGCGTGCATTCGGGGAGGCGGCACTGGGTGGGTTTGGGTGGATGGTGGTCGAATGGCCCTCTGGTCCGGGAGGCCGATTGGCGTGGCCAAGGGGTTCTGAGCGGAAAAGCGCGGCGCGCGTTCGGGCGTCCTCGGGAAGCTGAGTGGAGCATCGTTCCGCAGCGGTCGGCCGGGTGCGGGAAATCGGCAACATCCGGTCGGCGCCCGCCACGGAGGAGGTAGGGCGCTCCCTGGGGTGGCGAGCGCGTGCCGACCTTCCTGTTTCCCAAGGTGGTGTCCGGCTCGTGCATTATGGTGACAGGTGCAATGTATCGTGGGACGGCGGGGAGAGCGGACCCGGTGGTCGGCGTTCCATGTGCGCTCGTTTCCGAATTCTCCTTCGATCGGGCTGAATCGCCCGTGGACAGAACAAGGCACGACTCGGGGTCAAGGCCACAATCGCCTTATATTGTTGATTCGGAGGTCGCGCTCATGTCCAATTTCTTCTATCCCGCTGGACACCGGGCGGATTCTTCCGTACGCGCCTCGGCGGAGGAACAAAATGAACACATCGATCACGGGACCACGGCTCAAGACTCTGCGCAAGTCGCTGGGATTGAGCCTCGAAGAGGTGGCGAATAGGCTTGACCTCGATGGCGTTGCCACGCTGTCGAGCATCGAGGCGGGCGAGACCCTTATGACCGGAGACCAGCTGTTGCTCGTCGCCGAGAAGTTCAACATGGACCTCGAGAGATTCCTGGATCCGTACTTCCCGATCGAGCGGGATCGCCTCCACTTGCGTCGGTCGGAGGTTTCAATCGAGTCGCGGAAAGCGCTGGAACGAAGGGCCATGGACTTGATAACGGCGTTCCGTTTTTTGTCTCCGGGCGTTGGATATCGGTTCACCCATCGACGCACATCATTGAATTTGACCAGGGAGTCCCAGCTCGAAAAACTTCCGAAGCCGCTGAACGGATCGCGTTGGATTTCGAGATGGGACCAGTGCCAGCAATTAAACTACAAGAAATCATGGAGCGTCGTCTTGGCATCTTGGTCTTTTGGGTGGATGGACCCAAGGATTTTTCGGGTGCGGCCTGCAGGCTTGAGGAGTAGGATTTCGTGCTGGTCAACCGACGCGATTCAACGGGGCGAAGGAACTTCAATCTGGCTCGAGAATTGTTCCTATACTTACATGGGACACCATTTCCACAAAAGAATCATCCTCGGTTGGTGAAATGAAGGCGGAGCAATTGGCGAATGTGTTCGCATCGTCGCTGTTGGTGTCATCCAATGAATTGGAGAAGTGGGGGGACTGGTCATCCATTGATGATGGTCAGCTGGTTGCCCGCATTCACAAAGTCGCGGATCATTTCCGAGTTTCCGCTTCCGGTCTCCGCTGCCGTCTCGTATACCTCGGGTTGCTCGATCAAAAAAAATGGGAAACTGAACGAGGCGCATTTGCGCAAATCACGGGAACGGGAATTGGCCGAATATTCCGCTCCTCCACTATATTCCAAGCCATACGTGGAAGTGATCGCGAAGTCCTTGGACCGTTGTAAAATGTCCATGCGCAGGGCGACCGGGTTGTTGGATATGAATTACGAAGATCTTCGCGATCTTTTCGCCGCCCATGGCGTCAAGGCGGATATTTGACAGATTACAGCGGACCCATCATAGGTGGAATCATTTGGGAATTTGCCCTGGGTCACCTTTCTGCATTGACTTGACCCTTCCCGTGATACAGACTAAATGCAGCCCCGACAGTACTCGAAACAGGAGAAACACGATGGCAGCTCCCCTCTCCCAAGATCTGCGCGACCTGGCAACTGCATTGTACAGGCAGGGCGTTACACCCGCCGAGGTTGCTCGCCGACTGAATATTAGTCGGTCCTGCGCAATCAAGTGGAAAAAGAT
>JANQKA010000774.1 GCA_028281405.1 Hasllibacter sp.
GGAAGGGGGCCGGGCAAGCGGGAAATCATCGGTCGAGCGGCGAACCGAACTTCAAGATCGACGCGCCGGTCGATTTGTTCGGCCACACGTTCGCCGCAATCTCCAATCCCACCGATGGCGGGGGACATGGCCGCGTCTCGAATCGACCGGAAGAAATTTGGAGTTTGGACGTGGAAACGAGGGATCCGCGCGCTCTGAGAATATAAGGAAGAACCGTAGTTCGCACACCGAGACCAACCGCGGCCGTTCCGGGTACGTTTAGGAGGAAGATCGGGAATCAGTCGTGGGATCGAGATCCTTGATCAATCCACAGATCTCCGCCACGGCGCGATGGCCGGCCCGCGGAAGCATCCATCCCAACGCGGCCGATGCGATTATTGTCGTGCTCAGCTCCCGCGACCTTGTCGGCGCACGGCCTCGACTGTGCATGGAACTGAGTTGGTAGGCCGCGCTAAGGGCGCGACGAAGGTCGGTCTGCGATCGGTTTGCCGTAAACCCGAGCGCACAACCTCGAGGCGGAGGCAATTTGTCCTTCCGGTATTGTTCGGTCAGACATACTCCACGCTCCCCTCGGTCATGGGGCGGATGTACGGGGATACCCCGTCCAACTCCTCGCCCATGACGTCCGAGACGTTCTTGAGCAGAAGACCAAGTTTTGCTCCCTCCTCGGGCGGCATGTTATCGTCCAAATACATATGGATATACAGGCACTCGTCTCCGAACGGGCTGCGGGCCAACTTCATGGTGACCTTCAGCACCCAGTCCTTAAACATTTCACGGACGACCCGTTCAATGTCAGCTCGTACTTCGTCGCGAAGCGTTTTCATGGTCCAATCTCCTTGTTCCATATGGCACTTGATGGATCCGTGCCCCCGAAAGGGGCATCCACGGCGAACATGACAAATCCCGTGGCGGGGGCAAGCCCATTGTCGGTGGACGGCGCGCCGCCCGGCGAATCACCGTCGTTGCGGCGCGCGGCCCGTTTCCAGCCGCGGATATCCGCCCGGAACCTCCATCCGCCCATACCGTTGCCGACGCCGAGCGATGGACGATTGGGCTCCATAAATTTGGCGAATCACCACGATCTCGTTCAGGTCAATCGCCGAATCGTGGTCCACGGATTCGCGTGTTTGGCGCAATTACTTGAACACCAAGGCGAATTCACGGATTTTCGCGGGGAAACGGTTTCCCTTGATATTTCTACAAGCCTCAACCACGATGCCATGGATAAGCCCGCGGTAGGATTCGTCACATGCGTCGTTGTTGCGGTTCGCGTCGTGCTCCACGCCGGCGAGCGTGTCGGCGCAAATCCTGGACAGTGCGTGGAACTGGGCGTAGTAGGCCGTGCTGAGGGCGCGGCGAAGGTCGGCCTGGGTAGGCGGCTTTCCGTCAACCCGGGCGCACAGCTTCCGGGCGGTGGCAATCAGCCCTTCCGGGATTGTTCGGTCAGACATACTCCACGCTCCCCTCCGACATGGGACGGATGTACGGGAAGACACCGTCCAACTCTTCGCCCATGACGTCAGAGACGTTCACGAGCAGCCGGCCAAGTTTGCGGGCTTCCTCGTGCGGCATGTCATCGTCCAAATACATGTGGATGTACAGGTTCTCGTCCCCGAACGGGCTGTGGGCCAACTTCATGGTGATCTTCAACACCCAGTCCCCGTACATTTCACGGATGACCCGTTCAATGTCCGCTCGCACCTCGTCGCGAAGTGTCTTCATGGTCAAACCTCCTTGTTCCATACGGTACTCTAGATGGATTCGTGCCCCCATGAAGGGGTATCCACGGCGAATATGGCAAATCTCCGCGGCGGGGTCAAGCCAC
>JANQKA010000804.1 GCA_028281405.1 Hasllibacter sp.
CGCTCAGTCCTCCATGGCCTCCAACTCGTCGATCATGCCCGAAATCATCCCCAGGCCCTTGTCCCAGAAGGATGGATCGCCCGCGTCGAGCCCGAACGGGGCCAGAAGCTCCTTGTGGTGCTTCGAGCCGCCGGCCTTCAGCATCTCGAAGTATTTCCCGCGGAAGCCGGGATCGCCCTCCTCGTAGACGGCGTGCAGCGCGTTCACCAAACCGTCGCCGAAGGCGTATGCGTAGACGTAGAACGGCGAATGCACGAAGTGCGGAATGTAGGTCCAGAAGGTCTCGTAGCCGTCCATGAATTCGAAGGCGGGCCCGAGGCTCTCGCCCTGCACGCTCATCCACAGCGCGTTGATGTCGTCGGGCGTCAGTTCTCCGGCGCGCCGGGCGTCGTGCAGTTTGCACTCGAAATCGTAGAAGGCGACCTGGCGCACGACGGTGTTGATCATGTCCTCGACCTTGCCCGCCAAGAGGGTCTTGCGCGCCCCCGGGGTGTCCGCGTCTTCCAGGAGGCGGCGGAAGGTCAGCATTTCACCGAACACGCTCGCCGTTTCGGCGAGCGTCAACGGGGTCGACGACAGCAACTCGCCTTGGCCGGCGGCGAGCACCTGATGGACGCCGTGGCCCAGTTCGTGCGCCAGCGTCATCACGTCTCGCGGCTTTCCAAGATAGTTCAGCAGCACGTAGGGGTGCGCGTCCGCCACGGTCGGATGGGCGAACGCCCCGGGCGCCTTTCCGGGTTTCACGCCGGCGTCAATCCACCCCTTGTCGAAGAAGGGCTCCGCGATGCGCGCCATCTCCGGGTCGAACGCGCCGTAGGCTCCGAGGACGATCTCCCGCGCGGATTTCCAATCTACGGTTTTCTGATCCTCGTGCGGCAGCGGCGCGTTCCGGTCCCAGACCTGAAGTTTCTCCAAGCCGAGCCATCCGGCCTTCAGGGCGTAGTATCGGTGGCTGGTTTTCGGATAGCTCGCGACGACGGCGTTCCTGAGGGCCTCCACGACCTCCGGTTCCACATGATTGGACAGGTGCCGGCCCGTCTGGGGCGTGGGCATCCGGCGCCAATTGTCCTCGATCTCCTTTTCCTTGGCCAAGGTGTTGTGGATGCGGGTGTGCAGTTTGACGTCGCGGGAGAACGCGTCAGCCAGGGCTCGCGCCGCGGTCTCGCGTTTGCTCCGGTCCTGTTCGGTGAGCAGGTCGAGGGTGGCCTCGAGGCCGAGGGTTTCGCCTTCGATGTCGAAGGAGAGTCCGGCCATGTGCTCGTCGAACAGCTTGTTCCAAGCGGAGGCTCCGACCACCGATTGGTCGTGCAGGAACTTCTCCAATTCGTCGGACAACTGGTGGGGCTTCATCGCCCTCATCCGGTCGAACACGGGCTTGTAGCGCGCCAACGCGGCGTTTTCGGAAAGCAGCGCCGCGAGACGCGCGTCGTCGAGGCGGTTGAATTCCAAGCTGAAGAACACGATCGGCTTGGTGTGGTCGGTGATCCTGTCCTGGCAGTCCGACATGAATTTCGCGCGGTCGGCGTTCGTGGTCTCCTGATAGTAGCGCAGGCCGGCGTAGGACATGACTCGGCCCGCGACGGTCTCGACCGCCTCGTAGCGCTCCACGCATTTCAGCAATCCGGCGGCGTCGAGTCCTGCCAGTTCGCCCTCGTAGTCGGCGGCGAATTCGGCGCAGGACCGCTCCAGCCAATCCATGTCCCGCTCCAGTTCGGCGGAGTCCGGCGCCGGATAGAGATCCGTCAGATCCCAAGAGGGCAGGTCGCCGAGCGCGGATCCGGAATCGGCTGCGTCGCGGACGAATTTGGGCGGGGTGAAGGGCCGCATCTCGATCTCCTTGGAATTTTTTGGCGGATCCGGACGGTTCCGGACGGCGCCAGCATAGTCCGAATTGGGTGGGGCGCAACCGTCGCTTCGGGTCGGCGGGCGCGTCGCGGACGTTCCGCGGAGATTGATTCGACCGGATATGTCATTGTCGGTCGTCCGTCGCATCCCGCTCCGCGTATCCGTCTCACGCGGACTTGCCGCCGGAAGCGGGCCGTGGGGAAGAAAACTCCGTTTTGGGGATTACTTACAATGCTGACCAAGGGTCGGCGGAGCAGCTGTTTCGGACCCGCCGGATCGAAGTCCGGTGTCCTCGGGGCTTCCCCGCCCCTTTCGAAGTATGTTTCGCGCGGCGTTGACGTCGGCGTCGTCCTCGTGGCCGCATGAGAGGCAGCGGAATTTCTTGCGCCTCCGGTTCTCCTTCGCGACATGTCCGCATTCGTGGCATTCCCGCGAGGTGTTCTTGGGGTCGACCTCGACGAGCCTCGATCCGTGCAGTCGGCACTTGTATTCAAGCAGCGCTTTCAGCCGGCTTAGAGATGCCCTCAGCATGGATTTGTTCAGGCCGCGCTTGGCGGCGGCGTTGGTTCCGGGGTTTTCCTTCGTCCCCTTGGCGGATCGGGTCATGTTCGCGATCAGGAGTTTCTCCAACACGATGAGTTCGTGATTCAAGGCGAGTTTCTTCGCCACCTTGTGCGCGTGGTCCCTGCGCCTGTTGGCCCGTTTCTTGATCAGCCTGTTGATCCTGCGCCGTTCCTTCCGGGCGCGGGCGGTTTTCATCGACGCCTTTTTCGGCTTCCCCTTTCCGTCCTTTTCGACGATCCGGTCCCACTTCCGCTGGGCCTCCGCGATCTCCGCGTCGATCTTCTTCTCGCACGGTGCCTTGATCCGCGCGCCGTCCGACGTGGCGATCTGGTCGATGACGCCCATGTCGATCCCGACCGGCGGCCCCTCCGCGGGGGTGTCGGAGCATTCCACCGCGACCACCACCGCGAGCGTCCAGCGTCCGTCTCTCCGGGTCATCGTCCACGACCTGACATCCGGCGGCAATTCGCGGATTTCGCGGAACTCAACGGGCTTGACGCCCTTGCAGCGCAGCCGGTTCCCCTTGATGCTCCAGCCTTCCCGATCGATGACGCCGAATGTCCTCGCCCGGTTCGCGCCCTTGAATCTGGGATAACCGACCTTGCCGGTCTTTCGGTTCCGATTCACCGCGTTCTCAAACGCCACGCGCGCACGGTCGAACGCGCCCCTCTGAAGCCGCTGGGCGTGTTCCCGGCGTTCCGGATCGTCTTTCCTGATCCGCGTGAGTCGGGGGAACAGTTCCTTTCTGCCCAGAACCTCGCCGGTCTCATCGTGATGGGCCCGCAGGATCTCCAGCGCCTTGTTGTACATCAGCCGCTCCTCCTCGAGTGCCGCCTCCAGACACGCGTGCTGGTTGCGGCGGACCCGGACCGGAAATCGATATGTCAGGTGCTGAATGTTCATGACGATCCCCATATGGACGATCGGGAATATGGCGTCAAGTCATGTTCGGGGCTTCACGCCGCGGGATGCCCCATTCAAGGATCATTGGTCAGGATTGTTCATAATCCCCTCCGTTTTCCAATTGCGTGATCGGGATTCGGTGGCTTCCGTGCCCTCCGGGTCCGGACCCGCGCTTCACCGGCGCGGCCGCAGCCGGTGGAACTCCCTACTTTCCGGGACCGGGGCGGTTCTCCGATCCGGATCGCGTCGATCACCGCCTCCGCCGTGCCGTCCTCCGCGTTGACGCCGACAATTCGACCGCGAAATCCGACGGAGCTCGGCCGCGACCGCAACCGACGGCGGCTCAGTCCCGCGTCAACCATCAAGTCCCGGCCACCCGATGGCGCGGGGGGCTTGGACCAGTCTTGGCGCGGCGAGCTTGGACCAGTGTCTTGGCGGACGCGGGTTGGGGCACCCGCCACGCGTCGACGTGGATTCCATTCGTGAAGGTGACTCGACCGGTTTCCCCGGTCCTCCGCGGCATGGCGAATCGCCTCGGATGACGAAATTACGCCCGGGAACCGCCACCCTGTGCCGCCGGACGCGGACGCCATCCGGTTTTGATCCGAGGCGCCATCGGTTGGGCGGCGACGACGACAGGTTATCCAACATCCGCCGATCCGGAAGGAGACCGCGGGAATTCCACCTTCGCCCGTCATGTTCTCAGTGGGACTTGACGGGGCGCGTGCGGGTTCGATATCGTCGATCCGAGCGAGGTGTGATCCGCCCCCCTCCGGGCTTGGGACAGGTCACGTTCGGCGACGTCGACGACGGCGAAGAAGTCGCCGCCGGCCGCGGCGCGACTTGATGCGGGCGAGCTCCCACCACATGCCGAAGCCCACATCCCGCTACCCCGCGTGGAGTTGGAACGCGGCCGTCGACCGGCGCAAGGCGCTCAACACGGCAAGCGAAACGGGATGTTCGGCGACGGACGACCACGTCGTGGTCGCCGGCGCGCTCCGAATAGAGTTGCGTTCCGTGTCCGCCGCGCTATATTCCTCATTAATCAACGGGGGCTTTCCGCCCTCGCGTTAATGTGACCGACAACGAAAGGGATGGCCATGACCGAATTTCGGCTCACTTTGCGGCAGGTGCTGGGGTTGATCGGCGTGACCGCCGTCACCGCCTCCGCCCTGATCTACGGACTTCTCACCATCGGCTGGTCCATGAAGGCGGATGCCGAGCATCACGCCGATGTGGCGGTCGCGGGTGTGGTGCAGAGGTTGGACTTGGTGCATGATCACCTGAGCGGGCAGATTCAGGGCGTCCACCACCGGGTGGACGAGCTCACGAGACAGGTGGACGGCGTCAAAATGCGGGTGGACGGCCTCGAGAAAAAGGTTCAAGGCCTCGAGCAGCAGGTTCAAGGCGTCAACAAGCGGATGGACGCGATGGAAGACCACATCAACTCCCGGTTCGACTCGATTGAAGACCGGTTCGACTTGATAGAAGAGTTGCTGTGGCGCGTGATTGAAAGGACAGGCGGACTCCCGCCGGAATGATTCGAATCCCCGGGCGCGGGCTTGTTGTCCGCCCGACACCATCGCCGCGAGCGCGAGGGGGCGTTCGTCCGGGCGGTTCACGAGTCAAATGGATATTCCGGCGGGCGATTGCGTTCCGTCCAGGTGGCCACGACCTTCCCCGCGATTCGGCCGCCCCGGGAAGCGGGAGGCGTTCCCTTCGGGGAATTCCAACACCAAAGCGGATTTGGCCTTCCAACGCGCGCCCGGTTTGGCCCCTGGGAGAATTGGGGCCGGATGGACATGAACCCTTCCAATTGGCGCGCGGTTTGGCCGGTGCGCCGGTCGCCGGAAGAATCCTACCGCGCATCGGCATCCACCAACATCGCGACCCGGCCCGCAAGGTATCGGGAATTTCACTCCGCGAGGTCATGGTTACTCCGCGTCCTGTTGCCGGGGTGCCGTTGACCGCACAATTTCGCCTCTAAAGTGAGGGATGAAGCGCCTCCGCCAACAGGGATGACGGGCGGGAAGCGTTCGGGGGCGGCCGCCGGCCGGTTTCAGGGAACCGTCCAGACATTCATTCGGAGAATTCGACCAGCAAATCCTTGGCGTCGATTTGATCCCCGGGTTGGACATGGACCGCGGAAACCACCGCGTCGCGTTCGGCGTGGATTCCGGTTTCCATCTTCATCGCCTCGATGGTGAGCAGAAGATCGCCGGCCTTCACTGCCCGGCCCGCCGCCGCCGCGACGCCGGCCACGACGCCCGGCATCGGCGCTCCGAGATGGGCCGGGTTGGAGGGATCGGCCTTCGGCCCGGCTTGGCCGGAGCCAGCCGCGGCGCGGTTTGGAACCGACACGACGCGGGGCTGGCCGTTCAACTCGAAGAACACGCGCACCTTGCCGTCGTCGTGCGCCTCGCCAACGGCCTGCAGACGGATCTCGAGGGTTTTCCCGGGATCGATCTCAACAGAGATCTCCTCCCCGTCGCGCATGCCGTGGAAGAAGGTCGACGTCGGAAGGGTCCGCACCGGGCCGTAGACGGCGTGGCGTTCCACGTAATCGCGGAACACCTTGGGATACATCAGGAATCCGGCCAAATCCTCGTCGTCGATATCCATGCCGAGCTCGTCCCGGAGTTCCTCCCGCGCGGCTTCGATGTCCACGGGAGCCGCATGCAGGCCGGGACGGTCGGTGAAGGCGTCGGCGCCCTTCAGGACTTTTTCCTTCAAGGCTTCGGGCCATCCGCCCGGAGGCTGGCCGAGGTTGCCCTTCATCATGTCGACGACGCTGTCGGGGAACGCCACGTCGACCGAAGGATCCTCGACCTCGGCCCGGCTCAGGCCCTGGCTGACCATCATCAAGGCCATGTCGCCGACCACCTTCGAGGAGGGCGTCACCTTCACGATGTCGCCGAACATGAGGTTCACGTCGGCGTAGGTCTGGGCCACCTCGTGCCAGCGGTCCTCCAATCCGAGACTCCGGGCCTGGGCTTTGAGATTGGTGAACTGTCCGCCCGGCATCTCGTGCAGGTAGACCTCCGACGCGGGCGCCTGGAGGCCGGATTCGAAGGCAGCGTAGTGCCCGCGCACGGCCTCCCAATAATTCGAGACCTCCCTGATCGCGGCGATGTCCAGTCCCGTGTCGCGGTCGGTGTCGCCCACCGCGGTCACGACCGAACCCATGGTCGGTTGCGAGGTGTTGCCCGAGAACGCGTCCATGGCGGCGTCCACCGCGTCGACTCCCGCGGATGCGGCGGCGAGCGTCGTGGCGACCGCGGCGCCGGAGGTGTCGTGCGTGTGAAGGTGGATCGGCAGGCCCACCTCCTCCTTGAGCGCCCCGATGAGTTTCGCGGCGGCCGCGGGACGCAGAAGGCCAGCCATATCCTTCAGTCCCAGGACGTGGGCGCCGGCCGCCTCGAGTTCCCTGGCCATGGCGACATAGTACTTGAGATCGTATTTGGAGCGGTCGGGGTCGAGCAGGTCGCCGGTATAGCAGACCGTGCCCTCCAGAACGCGGCCAGTGTCGAGCACGGCGTCCATCGCCACGCGCATGTTCTCGACCCAATTCAGGCTGTCGAACACGCGGAACACGTCGATTCCCGTTTCGGCCGCGCGGCGCACGAAAAAGCGGACCACGTTGTCGGGGTAGTTGGTGTAGCCGACCCCGTTGGCTCCGCGCAGCAGCATCTGCGTCATCAGATTGGGCATAGCGGCGCGCAGATCCCGCAGCCGCTGCCACGGGCATTCCTGCAGAAAGCGGTAGGCAACGTCGAATGTGGCGCCTCCCCAGCACTCGACCGAGAATAGCCCGGGGAGGTTCGCCGCGTAGGCCGGGGCAACGCGGATCATGTCGATGGACCGCATGCGGGTCGCCAGCAAAGATTGGTGGCCGTCCCGCATGGTCGTGTCGGTGACCAGAAGCCGACGCTCGGACTTCATCCAGTCGACCACCGCCCGGGGGCCGCCTCCGAGGAGGAGATCGCGGCTTCCACCGGGCGGGGATCCCGCGCGTTCGGGCGGCCTGGGATCCCGGGCCTTTGCGGGGCGGGGCGAGTCCTTGGTTTCCGGATGCCCGTTGACCGTGACGTCCGCCACGTAGGTCAGGATTCTCGTGGCGCGGTCCCGGCGCGGATGGAAATCGAACAGCTCCGGCGTCTCGTCGATGAATTTCGTGTGGTATTCG
>JANQKA010000831.1 GCA_028281405.1 Hasllibacter sp.
CGATGACCGAGATTCCCTTGGCAACCGGGGGCGTTGTCGGATCGGCGATGACTGTTGCCGAGGAAGGCGGCGGAGCCGAATTCATCTTCGGTTTCGCCGAGGACGACGAGCTTCGGGAGGCGGCGGGGACGATAGGATCCACCGTGGAGCCGAAAACGACACTCTGACCGGCGGCGCCGAATACGACACGGTCGGTGGCGGCGCGGGCATGGAACTCCGCGGTGTTCTCGGGCGCCCGTGACGACATGATCCACGGCGGAGACGACAAAGACACTTGACCGGCGGCGCCGGAAAAGACACGATCGAAGGCGTCGCTGGCATGGACTTCGCGGTGTTCTCGGGCGCCCGGGACGACAGGATCCACGGCGGTGCTGACAACGACACTTCACCGGCGGTGCCGGAAACGACACGATCGTAGCGGTGCGGGCGCGGACACCGCGGTGCTCTCGGGATCCAGGGACGACCACCGCATCCGTGTGGTGGCCGCCGAGGTCGGAATTCCGCCCGGCTCCATGTGCTTTTCGAGCAGTCCTACGCCGACATGGGCAACGGCCGCGACACGCTGACCAATGTCGGGATGATCCGGTGCGGCGAAGCGGGCGCGTTCGCGCTGAACGCGGCCCTGGCCGACGAAAACGCGGCGGTCGCGATCACGGGAACGGTTCCGTCCACGCGGACGGATGACGTGTCCGCCGGGACCAAGGTCGCGATCGACGTGTCGGGCCGGTTCACTTGCTCGGACGGCGCGTCGGTGACATACGCTGCGTCCGAGCCGACGGACATGGGCGGAGCCACGGTCGAATGCGGCATGGTGACCTTCAACGCCCGGCCACCACGGGAATGGTGACGCTCACCGTCATCGCGTCCGGCGTGGCCGATAGATCCTACGACGAAATCTCGCACGGGTATGTCATCACGGTTGGTGTTTCCGCCACGCCTTCCGCCGGAAACGACATGCTGACCGCTGCGGCAGCGGGTGGAAACCTCGCGGGAATGGCCGGGGACGACACGTTCTTCAGCGGAGCCGGGAACGACAACTTCTTCGGCAACACCGACGGGATGCTTTAGGCGTCGACTGGAACCGACGACACGGATCAGGTCGTATTCGCGGGCGGGCCGGGAGACTACACGATCTCGGCGGAGCTGTTCACCTTCGGCATGGGTGTCACCGGCGTCACGGAGGTCATGAATACCCCGCGGATCATCGTGAGGGACGACAACGCGACCGAACCGGTCGCTCCGGCCGTTCCGAACGAGGGCACAGACACCCTGGTCGGCATCGAGAGCGTCAAGTTCCTGAACGGCACGACCTTCGACACCGATGACGTCACCCTCATGATGTCGAGACGGGCACGGACGCCGCCGAAATCCTTCTGGGAGTCGAGATGGCGAATTCGGCCCTCGACTGGATGGATGGCGACGACTTCATCTTCGGATTCGCGATGAACGATACGATCACCGGCGGAGCCGGGGACGACACGATCAATGGCGGAGACGGAACGGGCACCGCAGTGTACGCGGTGGCGTTGGGAGACCACAGGGTTTCCGCCACGTTCATCGGGATGGACGTGACGTTCACTGTTGCGGACACCGACGCGACCATGCCCGCCTCGCCGAATATCCTGGGTGGATGGGGCCACGGGGGTATTGGCGTTGCGTTCGAAGTAGGCTTCGGCTACGAGTCTCGAAGCGCGGAGGCGAACCCGCCGATGGAATGGGGCACGATGGGCCGGGTTCCAAGTTGAACGAAGACGGAGACCAAAATGCGCGACGATTACCCAATCAAGGTGAACCGCGCGGTCATCGGGAAGCGTGCTCCCCTCCGCTTGACCGCGGGTGCCGCTGCGTCGCCCGGAGGTTTGGACGGGTTCGGAGTCGCCGACGGTGGCGGCGTCGGAACCGTCAATGACGGCACGGGCACGGGAAATGTCGGATACGACGTGTTGACCAGGGAGGCGGCGAGTGGTAGTCTCGCGTTCAGACGGTCGACGACACGTTCTTCGGCTGAGACGGGAGCGCAAATTTCATCGGCAACACCAAATGTTGCTTCAAGCGGCGTCGGGAGCCATCGACGTCGTGATCATGGGGCTTGATCCTATCCGGGAGCTTCCGGCTCCGGGCACCGATTGAGGCCAAAAAGAGAACACAATCCGGTCGCGAAAGCGACCAAACCAGGGAGCTAACCGAAATGCAATTCCTGTGGGACAAGTCCGACCTCGACGACGTGCTGAATAGACTTCTGAAGAAGTGCGAAACCACTCGATGGGCTGTGGCTTGGGCGTCGACAAGCGCACCGAGATACATGACGCTCAAACAAAATTGGGATAAAATCTCCCAGCTCACCGTCGGAATACACTTTTATCAAACTGATCCCAAGTTCATCTCCGCATTCAACAAGCACCCGAACGTGGGGTTCGTACTCGACTCGAGCGGTGTGTTCCACCCAAAGGTGTACTATTTCGAGCACGGAAATGGACGCTGGGACTGCGTCGTGGGCAGCCCCAACTTCACTGGTGCGGCATTCAGAAGGAATTCCGAGGCCGCCGCGCTCATCAACCAAGATGACGCGGACGCCAAAAAAACGCACAAGGATATCACCGCTGCGTTGAACTGGTATCGATCCCGCGAAAAGACATTTACTCCGGATGGAATTAAACAATATCGGAAGGTTTGGAGTAAAAAGAAGAAAATCTCGAGCGAATTGACCAGAACGGATCCGTCTCTAAAACAATCCAAAATGGTTTCCCGGTCACATGACGTTCCAATACTCAACGAGGGATGGGATCAGTACTTCCGTGAGGTGAAACGCGGGGCGGAGGAGCGACAAACTGATCTGGAGGATATGCTCCAAGTTCTGGAAAGGGCCCGGAAGTTGTTTCGTGGGCATCGTCGGTTCTCCGACATTGGTAAAGATGACCGACAAAGGATCGCGGGGTTCTTGGCGGAATCTATGTTTAAGAAAAACGAACCCCATTGGTGGATATTCGGGACCATGCGGGGCGCTGGATTCTTCAAACAGGAGATAAACCGGAACAATCTGAGGATTTCCAATGCGCTCGATCACATCCCGCTCAAGGGCCGGATCGACCGGGAGCGCTTCGACGCGTTCGTTAAACGATTCCGGACGAATCCACGTGGAAATCCTTTGGCCACCGCAACAAGGCTGCTGGCCATGAAGCGCCCAGACTACTTCTTGTGTCTCAACAGTGAAAACAAAGAATCTTTCTGCGAGGCATACGGCATTCAGAAAAATATCAACCTCGACAACTACTGGCCAAGGGTGATCGAACGAATTCAAAATACGAAATGGTGGAAATCCCCGCTACCTCCCGAGGGCATCGAGCGACGCGTTTGGCAATGTCGGGTGGCCATGATGGACGCAATATACTGGTCACGCGACACCGGCTGACGGCCGCCAGGCCCCGTGGTCATGTCGATACGGCGTGGTTCCCCAATTGGTCCCGCCGCCGGGGTGGGCCTCGCGCGGGATACGACGGGCTCGGGTCTCGCTAGCGGGCGTGTGTGATGAGGTTGGGCCGCGCGCGGGATACGATGTCCATCTTTGGTGCGGACCACGAAGCGATTTCTCCCGATGGGGGTTTCCTCTTCAACGGGGCGTGACGCCCGTCGATCCAATTCGCCGAAGAGCCATCTGGGGATGCCGCATGGACGAAGCGTCGCGTGGATCCCGGCTCCGGTCAAGTTTCCGGCCGTATGATTCGGTGGCCGCCCCGACTGGAACGGAGGGATTGAGGCGGGATGCTCAATCTTCTCGACGCCTCCGGTTGCCGCGGTTCTTCGGCGATTCCAAGTGGTTGCTCGTTGGTCGGCATCCGTCCAGCGCGCGGGGTGTCGGTCGCCCCGCGGGCCGGGCTGGAATCAGCCGCGGCGTCGCCTCCCGGCATTCCCTCCGCGGAATCCTTCGCCGCCGCCGTGGCCGCTCCCGGCGCATTCCCTGCGCGGATGTGGCGGCGGAAATTCTCCGTGGAAGGCGTTGTAGGGAAGGGGGAGGGCGATTCGGGGTGATTCGGGGTGTTCCCGGCTCATTTCCGCGTCAACGATTCTCCCCGCTTCCGAAGCGAATTTTTCTCGGCGACGGCGGGATACCCCTTGTTTCCAAAGGGAAGATTCCGCTTGCGGCCACCGGAAATCCCGTAGACTTTCCCTATGTCGCACTCGTGCGGCGAATCATCGGCGGGGACCGGACGCGCTGGCGTGCTGGCATTCCGACCATTCGCGGTTTCAGGCGTGAGAGCCGAACGGCGGCGGTTTTTGCCGAAGGAACGTAACACGATGGGCTGAATCGCCCCTACGGTAAAGACGGCGGAGACCGAATGCGCGACGATATCGCCTTCAAAGCGAACCGTGCGAACACAGGGAGGCGTTCGTCCCTCGGCATGACCGCGGACGCCGCGGCGGCACTCTGCGCCTTGGCCGGATGCGGAGACGACGACAGCGGAGGCGGCGGTGGA
>JANQKA010000842.1 GCA_028281405.1 Hasllibacter sp.
GAAGGTTGGACGGTGGCCCAAATCGCCCGCGAGTTGATGTGTGTTCAAATGTCGGTCGCGTCCTACCTGAAGCACTTGGGATTGTCCGTCAAGGTGGACAGGATCAAGGGGCCGCGGGAAAAGCTGCGGGAGCTGGAATTCAATGACGAGGATCTCCGCCGCTATGTCGAAGAAGGACTGAACGCGTCAAGAATCGCGATCCGTCTCCGGACACAAAGAAAGGCGGTCGTCAAGCGGGCGGCCGAACTTGGATTGGAAATTCAACGGACTCGGCAGAGGCGATTCGCCGGGGAGTCCCGGTTGATCGGCGGCGGAACGACCGAAACGGTTCCAATCGAGGGTAACAGAAGAAAGGGCGGGGGGAATTCGGACGGAATACGACCCGCTCCCAAGAAACGGCCGATATCCAGCGGCCGGAACGACCGCCGGGAGCGGGGTTAAATCGTCCGGTCGGTGTGACCGCCGGGAGCGGGGTTGAATTTGTTCGGTCGGAGAGACCGCCGTGAGCGAAGCCGAGTTCGTAGAAGTGGCCGCGTCCGCTCCCACCGGAGGCGGCTCCGCGGCCCGGGCTTAGTCCAAAGAGAGAACATCGTCCGGTTATGAATGCGAGTATATTAGGGGGCATGTCACGTCGATTTGGGAAGTGGAACGGGCCCGATCCGGGGTGGAAGGTGATTCGCGATTCGCTCCGGAGTGATTCGCCGAGCCCGTGACGGGCCACGGGAACGTGCGGAGGTCGACGGACGCATGTGCGACGCGGGACGGGACATGGGATTCGGATCGATCACCGGCATGCGCGATCGCTCGTCGCCGACGGCGATTCGCCTTGAATCGTCAACGGGCCATGGTCGCGGTTTTACTTAAATGCAGTTCTTTACCCCGCGCGCAAACCGTGGTGTTTAGTGAAGCATGAATGCGTCCCGCCCGGAACACGGCCTGCTATCAAGGCTGCCGGAAGCCATGGCCGGCTTGTTGGCGATGGCTTGGGACGAGGTCCATGTCGAGACGGGCGCCGCGGTCGGTGCGGGCGCGGTCGTCAAGGCGGAGGGATGGACCTTCGCCGTGGAACTGACGGAAGCCGCTTCCGCGGGCCCCGTGGCGGTCCATGCGGAGCGGGCGGCAAACGCGGCCAAGGCCCTGCGAAAGCGCGCCATCCCGGTTGTCGCGGTTCCGTTCATGGGGCCGTCCGGAAAGGACTCCTGCGGGCGCGCGGGCGTGTCCTGGTTCGACTTCAGCGGCAACGCGCACATCGTCGCTCCCGGCATCCGCGTCATCATCGAAGGACGGCCCAACAGGTTTCGAAAGCGTGGAAGACCATCCAGCGCGTTCGCTCCGAAGAGCTCGAGGATCGCGCGGTGGCTGCTGATGCGTTCGTCCCAAGCCATGTCGCAGAGGGAAACCTCCCATGCGACCGAAGTGAGCGAGGGGCTCGTCAGCCGCGTCGTCTCGCGCCTCGCGGAGGAGCACTACGTCGTACGCGACGACAGAGGGCTGATTCGCACGCGGAACCCGCGGCTGCTCCTCGATGCCTGGCGGGACGAGTATCGCTTCTCAAATCACGCCATCATCCGGGGCCACGTCGCGGCTCGTTCCGGCGATGCGCTTACCCGCTTTGTCGCGGACACGTTGTCCGCGGCGAAGGTGGAGCACGCGGCCACCGGCCTCTCGGCCGCATGGCAGCTCACCCGGTTCGCGGGATTCCGAACCGCGACGTTTTTCGTGCCCGCCGAGCCGACCGTGTCTCTCAAGAGCGATCTCGGGTTTCGCGAAGATGCCCGTGGAGCCAACCTCTGGTTGGTCGTGCCAAACGACGCTGGCGTCTTCCAAGGCGCCGTTGAACGGGACGCCGTTCGCTGCGTTCATCCCGTTCAGGCGTATCTCGACCTCAAGGAGCACCCCGAGCGGGCGTCGGACGCCGCCGAGCGGATACGCTCAGAGTTTCTGAACTGGTAGACGGACCCATGGCGGACAAACCCAAACGAGCATCGGAGTACAAAATGAGCAGACGAAGCTCGTGCGGGCCACATGCCTCTATATCGCCACCAAGCTCGGCGACATGATGGACGACCTGCTGATCATCGGCGGGCTCGTTCCCTCTCTCATCATCGTCAGGTCGACCTTCCCGACGGCACCGGTGTTCACGTCGGCACCATCGACCTTGACGTCGGATTGCAGTTGGCGCTGCTCGACGAGGGCCGATACCGAATGCTCACCGAGCGACTGCGGGACGCCGGCTTCGAGATGGATAAGAACGACAACGGGAATCCAACGCGCCCGTGATGGGCGATCACCAACGCCGGGAAGATGACCGTGGATTTCCT
>JANQKA010000285.1 GCA_028281405.1 Hasllibacter sp.
GGGGACCGAACGGGTGACGCCGCGGCGGGGACCGAACGGGTGACGCCGCGGCGGGGACCGAACGGGTGACGCCGCGGCGGGGACCGAACGGGTGACGCCGCGACGAGGACCGGACGGGTGAGGCCGCGACGAGGACCGGACGGGTGACGCCGCGGCGGGGACCGAACGTGTGGCACCGCGACGAGGACCGAACGGGTGACGCCGCGACGAGGACCGGACGGGTGACGCCGCGACGAGGACCGGACGGGTGGCACCGCGACGGGGACCGGACGGATGACGCCGCGACGAGGACCGGACGGGTGGCACCGCGACGAGGACCGAACGGGTGGCACCGCGACGAGGACCGGACGGGTGACGCCGCGACGAGGACCGAACGGGTGGCACCGCGACGAGGACCGAATGGGTTGCGACGGTTCGCTTGGTGCGGCGTCGTGAGGTTCCGGGTTCCGGCATGGCCCAGGGGCGTTCCCGAAGGCGCGCTTACCTCTGGACTTATCCCGCAGGAGGACGCATAAACGGGGGGGCAAATGGAGATCGGGATGGGCGTGTTGAGGTTATTGAAGCGGGCGGTGACCTGGTGGAACGGTCAGACGATCGGAACCCAGATTTGGACCCTGTTCCACGGCAGGAGGGTGGGGGAGGACTCCGAGGGGAATGTCTTTTACCAAACGTCGAACGGCAAGCGGCGCTGGGTGATATACAACGGCGAAGCCGAGGCCAGCCGGATCGCGCCCGAATGGCACGGATGGCTGCATGGGACTTGGGACGAACCGCCCACCAAAAGGCCGCCGCGGAAAAAATCCTGGGAAAAACCGCACCTGCCCAACATGACGGGAACGGACGCCGCGTTCGCCCCGCCCGGATCGATCCGGCGCGCGGAACCGGGCATCCGCGCCGACTACGAAGCTTGGAGGCCTGAATAATGGCGCGTCAACTGACTGAAACCCTCGTGGGAGCCTTGGTGATCGCGGCCGCGGTCGGGTTCCTTCTGCACCTCAACCAATCAACCGGCGCGGGAGCGGGCGGTGACAGCTACCCGGTGACCGCCTCCTTCCGCGCGGCCGACGGCGTGCGCGTGGGGACCGATGTGCGCGTGGCCGGGGTAAAGATCGGCTCCGTCACCTCGCTGGAGCTGAATCCGCGGAACTATCGGGCCGAGGTGGAAATAACGGTGAGCGGGGAAATCGAAATCCCGGACGACAGCGTGGCGGTGATTTCATCCGAAGGGCTGCTCGGCGGGAATTATGTGGAGATCCACCCGGGAGGATCGCCGATCAACGTGGAGGCGGGGGGCGAAATCATCGAAACCCAGTCTTCGGTCTCGTTGATCCAGCTTCTGCTGCAATTCGCGCAGGGCGGTTCCGAATGAGGTGTCTCGCCGTGCTGGCCGCCCTGATCCTGGGCGCGGACGGCGCGGCGGCCGAAGTGGCATCGGCGCCCGGCGCGATCCTGCGGACGCTCGACAAGATGACCGGACGTAGCATGGACGTCGAGGTCGACGTGGGCGGGACGGAATCCTTCGGCCGATTGGTCATAACGCTGGCCGACTGCCGGTATCCAACGGAAGATCCGGCGTCGAACGCCTACGCGCTGATCGAAATCCTGGAACGGGGCAAGGAGGGGCGCGCCTTCTCCGGTTGGATGATCGCCAACGCGCCCGCGCTCAACCCGCTGGATCACCCGCGATACGACGTTTGGGTATTGCGGTGCCGCTTCGAGCGGGAATTGCTGCCGGACGGATGATCGGGCGGCCCCGGCTTCCGCCGATTGGAGATCGCGATGAACGGCCGCCGGCATGCGGCGGTTGATCCGCGGCCAACGCCCACGCAGGTCAAATCCGCGAACGGGACAAGGAGGCGCGCGCCTTCTTCGGCTGGATGATCCCAACGCGCCCACGCCCGCCCCGCTGAATCACCCGCGATGTGACGTTTGGGTTTCGCCGCGCCGCCTTGGGAGGGATTCGCCGTCGGATGGATGATTGGGCGTCCCCGGCTCCCGCCGATGAGAGCGCGCGATGGGTGGCCGCCGGCATGCGGCGGGAGATCCGCGGACAACGACCGCGCCGACCGAAGACCGCGAACGGGGCAAGGAGGTGAGCGCCTTAGCCGGCTGAAAGATCGCCAACGCGTCCGCACATCTTTGGATCACCCGCGATGCGACGTTTAGGGTTCGCGGTGCCGCCTCGGGCGGGATTCGCCGCCGAGGGATGATCGGGCGGCCCCGCATTTTCCCATGGAGACCGCGATGGGTGGCGGGCGGTATGCGGCGGGCGATCCGCGGCCAACGCCCGCGCCGACCAAATCCATGAACGGGGCAAGGAGGGGGCGGCCTCGCCGGCAATATGATCGCCAACGTTTCCGCCCCGCTGGATCAGCCGCGATGCGACGTTTGGGGTTCGCGGTGCCGCCTCGGGCGGGATTCGCCGCCGGAAGATGATCGGGCGGACCCGCGTTTCGCCCACGGAGACCGCGATGGGTGGCGGACGGTTTGCGGCGGGCGATCCGCGGAAAACGTCCGCGCCGGCCTAAATCGGCGGACGGCGCGAGGGAGCGGGCTTTCCACCGCCTACGGCGAGTGCGCGCCCGGCCCACCCGACCCGCCCGGACGCCCGCGCTACGGCGTTCGGGTATCGCGGCGCCGCTTCGACCAGGATTCGCCGTCGGACGGATGATCGGGAAGGCGGGCTTCGCGCTTGATGGCCTCCGACAGCATCCGCCGGTAGGTGTGGCGCGGCACCGACTTCGCCCCCAGCGTGGCCAGATGGTCGGTGACGAATTGAACGTCGAAGAGTTCGAAGCCGCCGTCCACGAGGCGCTCGACGAGATGGGCGATCGCGATCTTCGAACCGTCCCTGATTCTCGAAAACATGCTTTCGCCGAAAAAGGCCGCTCCGATCGCCACGCCGTAGATGCCCCCCGACAGCCTGCCGCCCTGCCAGACTTCCAGCGAGTGGGCGAAGCCGATGTCGTGGAGCTTCGCGTAGATGTTGCGGATCGGGCCGTTGATCCAGGTCTCCTTGCGGTCGGCGCAGGCGGCGACCACGCCCGCGAACCCGGCGTTGACCGTGACGCGGTAGTCGCCACTTTTGAGCCGCTTCGCGAGCGAGCGGGAGATGTGGAAGGCGTCCAGCGGGAGGATTCCGCGCGATTCCGGTTCGACCCAGTATATCCTGTCGTCGTCGCGCGCTTCCCCCATGGGGAACACGCCCGACGCGTAGGCGTTCAGCACGATTTCCGGGGTGAGGGTGGCTTCGTTGGTCATCGGATCGGGTGGGGTGGAACCGCGCGCGCCATCGGCGTCAGGCTCCCGGCGCGCCGCGGGAGAGGAATTCCTCGAGCCAGTGGATGTCGTAGTTCCCGGTCAGCACGGCTTCCTGCCGGAGAAGCTCCCGGAACAGCGGAACGGTGGTGTCGACGCCGTCGATGATCAACTCGCCGAGGGCGCGATCGAGACGGGCCAACGCCTCCGGCCGGTCGCGGCCGTGGACGACGAGCTTGCCGATGAGCGAGTCGTAGTGGGGTGGGATGGTGTAGCCGTCGTAGAGGGCCGAATCCATCCTGACGCCGAGACCTCCGGGCGCGTGGTACTGCGTGACCCTTCCCGGCGATGGCGAGAAATCCGGGAGCTTTTCCGCGTTGAGGCGCACCTCTATGGCGTGGCCCCGCGGCGCGAGATCCTCCTGGGCGAAGCCGAGGGGCAGGCCGGAGGCGACGCGGATCTGTTCGCGCACGAGATCCTGATCATAGACGTATTCGGTGACGGGATGCTCCACCTGAAGCCGGGTGTTCATCTCGATGAAATAAAATTCGCCTTCCTCGTAGAGGAATTCGACGGTTCCCGCGCCCGCGTAATTGATTCCCGCGGCGGCTTCGGCGCAGACGCGGCCGATCTCGGCGCGGAGTTCCGGGGTGATGGCGGGGCCGGGAGCTTCTTCGAACACCTTCTGGTGGCGGCGCTGAAGCGAGCAGTCGCGCTCGCCGAGATGCACCGCGGCGCCCTTGCCGTCGCCGAACACCTGCACCTCGATGTGCCGCGGCTTGCCGAGGTATTTCTCGATGTAGACCTCCGGGTTGCCGAACGCGGCCTTGCCTTCGGCGCGGGCGGTCGAGAAGGCGTCCGGCAGTTCCGCGGGGGTCCGGGCGAGTTTCATGCCGCGCCCGCCGCCGCCCGCGGTGGCCTTGATGATCACGGGATAGCCGATCTCCGCCGCCACGGTTTTCGCGGCGTCGAGATCGGGCACCCCTCCGTCGGAGCCGGGAACGCACGGAACACCGAGTTCCCTCATGGTCTCCTTGGCGGTGATCTTGTCGCCCATGATTCCAATGTGCTCCGACGTCGGGCCGATGAAGGCGATGTCGTGGTCCTCGAGGGCGCGGACGAATTTCTGGTTTTCCGACAGGAAGCCGTAGCCGGGGTGGATCGCCTGGGCGCCGGTGATTTCGCAGGCCGAGATCACGGCGGGGATGCTGAGGTAGGACCGGGCGGCGGGGGCGGGCCCGATGCAGACGGCCTCGTCTGCCATGCGCACGTGCATGGCGTCGGCGTCGGCGGTGGAATGCACGGCCACGGAAGCGATGCCCATTTCCCGGCAGGCCCGGATCACGCGGAGCGCGATCTCGCCACGGTTGGCGATCAGGATTTTATCGAACATCACTCGACGATCATCAATGGCGCGCCGTATTCGACCGGAGCTCCGTCCTCCACCAGGATGCGGCTGACGGTTCCGGCCTTGGACGCGGATATCTGGTTCATCGTCTTCATCGCTTCGACGATGAGGAGCGTCTGGCCTTCGCTGACCTTGTCGCCGATGGACACGAAGCTGGCCGCGCCGGGTTCGGGGGCGAGGTAGACGGTGCCCACCATGGGCGATGTCACGGCCCCGGGGTGCTGGGCCGGGTCTCCGCCGGCTTGGGCGGGTTCCGACGCGGCGGGTTGGGCCGCCGGTCCGGGTTCCGGGCGCTGTTCCGCCGGGCGGACGGGCACCGCCGCCTGCGTCGGCCCGGCGGTTGGCGCGGCCTCGCGCCGACGGCTGATCCGGACGCTCAACGCGTCGTTGTCGCCCCACTCGCGGGTGACGTCGACCTCCGTCAGGTCGGTCTCGTTCAAAACCTCGGTCAGCGCCCGGATGAAGGCTATGTCCGCGTCTCGCGTGTCGTTGGTCATCATTCGTCCCTGTCGCCTGTTCCAGTCATACCGGAGCGTCGCCCCTCCCGCAAAGCGGCCTTGGTTGGCCGTGGGTTCCCGAGCCCGAACCCGTTGCGGTCCCGTGGAGCCGACCGGGCCGCGCGTGGAAATCCCCGCCGACATCGCCGGCGCGACGGGTCGACTTCGCACGGAATTGACTTGGTTGGAAGGGGGCGCGTGCCGCCGCGTCGCCATCGCGGATTGGAATTTCGCGAGGCGTTCCCCATGGGCGGTCATCCGCGGTGGCCGCGCCCGCGGCCGTGGGACGTCCCCTCCGCGGATTGCCGCCCGGCACGCGGACCCCGGTAACGGATTCCGGACGGACGCGTCCGCCCCGACCCGTCGGCGGAGCCTCCGAACGAAGCGGGGACCCGGCGCGCCGCGCCCGGCCGAATCCCGCGCGCGCCGAGGTCGCGGGGGACATGAACCGCTCCCTTGCCGGCGGAAGCCGCCGGCCCGCGAACGCCGCCCCACCGGGCGGACCGGGGCGTGTTGACATTCGATTCCGTCGGCCCGGAAACAGAAGGCGTGCTCGATCGGAGGAGCGTGGTGATTCGCCGATTCGCCCGGGGTGATGCGCGGATCATCCGTCATTCCGCCCGGATGAGTTGTCGAAGACTTGCGCGACGGCGGTCAATGGACGGCGCCGTGGGATTTTGGCCTGCCGAGGGGCATGGGTGCCAAATCTTATCAATTCTGTTGAATCGCCCGCGTGATCGAGGCTTGGCGCGAGCCTGGCCGGTGTGTCCCTTTCGTTCGGCCAATGACCGGCGATGCGAGGCGGCGATGACGCTCCGGCGGCCGCGAACGCCGCGTGAAAATTCGATGGAGGGGCTTTCGGACTTCCGAAACAGCTGATTCCACCAGGAATGCCACATGGGAGTTTCATAATGGCCGCACCCCGACCAACGAGATCCGCGCGCCGATCAACAATAAGCGCGCCGCCGGTGCGGCCCGCGCACAGGTCGAAGGATATTGAGGTGTCGAATACATCCGTCTCGCGGATTCCGCGCTTCACGGAGCGCACCGGTTCAGGCTCTCCGCTCAAGAATCGCGGATGTACTCGCCGACCTTGG
>JANQKA010000293.1 GCA_028281405.1 Hasllibacter sp.
ACATCGTCCGGCGCGGCGTCGGCGAGCAGGGAAAACTCCGTGCAGGCCAGGATCTGCACATCGGCGCCGAGGCGTTTCAGGGCGCGGGATTGATCGGCCAGAACGCCCCGGGCCGATGCGGGATCGCCGGCCTTCACGGCGCGGATCGCCGACAAAAGCGCGTCGCCGTCGGGAGCGTGAATCAGCCCGCGACCCGCGGCGGCGGCCGGTCCTTCGAACAGACCCAGCGACGCGACGGCCGGCGAGGCGAGCAGCCCGATCGGCCCCTCTCCCGCCGCCGCCGCCGCCCTCGCCGACAGGGCGATCATATCCAGAAACGGAACCCCCCCGCTCTCGCGCACGGCGTCCGCGTAATGGTGCGCCGTGTTGCAGGGCATCGCCAACGCGACGGCGCCCGCCGCCGCCAGCCGCCGGGCCATGAGGCGAAGCGCGGGTTCGGGATCCGGTCCCGTTCCCTCGATCAATCGGGCGATGCGCGACGGAACCTGCGGGTTTTGATCGACGATCAATGGTATGTGGTCCGCGTCGTCGCGGGCCGGAACGGCGGCGATCACCTTCCTCATCAACAAAACGGTGGCTTCCGGCCCCATGCCGCCGAGGATGCCGACGGGGCGCTTCGCGGGCGGGATGGTCAACCCTCCAGCGCCCCTCTGTAGCCGAACAGACCCGCCGCGCCTCCCGTGTGCAGGAACACGATCCTGCCGTCCCGCCACCGCCCATTCCGGATGTCGTGGATCATGCCGGCCGCGCCCTTGGCCGAGTAAACCGGGTCGAGAAGCAACCCCTCGAATTCCGCGAACAGGCGGATCGCCTCCAGACACCCCTCGGTCGGGATTCCGTAGCCTTCGCCCACATGGTCGCAATCGGCCACGACGTCCGACCTCGACACGACTCCCGCCGCGCCGATTATCCCGGCGGTTTTTTCCGCCAAGGCGAACACGTTGGCTTCCTGCTTCTCCTTCGGGGCCCGAACCCCGTAGCCCAGCAGCGGTATCCCGGCGTTGGTGGCCTTCAGCCCCGTGACGAGTCCCGCCTGGGTTCCCGCGCTGCCCGTGGCGGTGACGATGTGATCGATCCTCAGACCCGCGTCGTTGAACTGGCCGAGCATTTCGAACGCGGCGTTGACGTAGCCGAGCGCCCCGGTGGGGTTCGAACCGCCGCCGGGGATCGCGTAGACCTTCCGCCCCTCGGAGCGGAGGCGCTCCGCCGCCGCCTCCAGTTCGGCGTTCATGTCCAGGCCGGGGCCCCGCGTCTCGAACGTCGCGCCGTGCAACCGGTCCAGCAGGACGTTGCCGTTGAATTTGTACTCGGGGTCGTTCGACCCGGTGCGGTCCTCGAGCAAAATGTGGCAGGCCATGCCCATGCGGGCCGCGAACGCGGCGGTCTGGCGGGCGTGGTTTGACTGGGTGGCCCCCTGGGTCATGACCGTGTCCGCCCCGGCCTCCTCGGCCTCCGCCATCAGGAATTCGAGCTTCCGGGTTTTGTTGCCGCCGGTGGACAGCCCGGTGCAGTCGTCGCGCTTTATCCAGATTTCGGGTCCGCCCAGATGGGCGGAAAGTCGGTCGAGCCTTTCGAGCGGCGTTGGAAGGTGGGCGACGAATTTTCGGGGGAAGCGGGCGAGATGCATGGAAGGCTCCGGTTTGGTTTCCGCGACATTGGCCGGGCGGCGGGCCGCCCGCAACGCGAAGTGCCGTTCACAGCGCCCGTTTGCGCCGGGTGACGCCTCCAAACTCCTTCGCGCCGATCCGCGCGATCGCCCCGTCGAGCGGCTCGGACGCCACCGCCATGTGATGCGCGTTGGCGTGGATGAGCAGTCCCGGGGATTGGATCAGCCCCACGTGACCGTTCCAGAAGATCAGGTCTCCGCGGCGCGGTTCTTCGTCTTCGGCCAGATCCTCCCCCAGCGATGCGGCCTGCTGGTCGCTGTCCCTGGGGCAGGGAAGGCCCGCCGCGGTCATCACCGATTGGACCAGGCCGGAACAGTCGACGCCGAATCCCGAACGCCCTCCCCAGAGATAGGGCGTTCCCAGAAGCCGCTCGGCCACCGCGACCGGATCGTCCCACCGCCAGGGCAGGGGCGTCACCAGGCGCATCGGAACCCAGCCGCGCGCCGTCCTCCCGAAGCCCGCGTCCTCTTCGACCACCCTCAGTTCCGCGCCGAACGGCAGCCGCAGCAGGTCCGGGGATTTGACGTCCGGCTTCCCGTATAGGTGGGCGATCGGGAACGAGACCGCGTGGGTCGGATTCTCCGCCGGACCCAGGGCGTCCGCGGAAAGATAGCCGACGTATCCATCCCGCTCCGTCCGGGCGAAGGCCCATCCGCCGCGGGTTTCGATCACCTCCACCGCCTCGCCGAACACAACCTCCGTGTCCCTCGGGCCGCCCGGCGCGAAGCGCAGCGCCTCGACCGGCGCGGAGACGCGATGGAGGTCCGCCGCCGAGAAGGCGGGGACGTCGACCAGACCCGCCAAGCTTTCGTGCGCGACGCGTTCATTGGCGAAGTGATGCCTGCGGTCGGTCATGGAACCACCACGACCGGATATCGGCGCGCGCTCCCGGGGGAACCGGGAAACCGGCGATCCGCTGAGTGGGAATTCCCAATTGGGCGCGCGTTCCCGGGGGAGCGGGCTTCACCTCCGGGCCGCCGCGCGCGCGCGCCGCGGCGGACTCGTCTAGGAATCCGGTCCTCCGCGCGCCCGGTGGGCGCCGCCGCGCGGGGTGTCCCGGCGTACATTCCCGTCGAACAACGGAAGGGTGCCGACGGCGCCTCCGCGCGGGTCTTCCCGGCGTGCGTGCGCGAAAGGGCGGGGCTTGAATCAACGTCGCCACGCCCGGCGCCGCGGATCGGTGGCATGGCGGTGGGAGTGGCGTTGACTGATTTCATCGAGGGATCCCTTACGCCCCTGACTTGGCGAACAGTCCCGAACGGACGGGACTCCAGTTGTTGTGTTCTTCCGAGCCGCGGATTTCAAGCGAATCCCGCCACAAGGTTCAAACTCCGTCGCGAATAACTTCATCAAAACGGACACATTCGTTTGGGACGGAACACCAGCGAACATCCGTCGTCCGGAAGATTTCAATTCGGCCTTTCAACAGGTGGGATCGGCCGCTATGGGGCGGGCATGGAATACGTCAAACCTCTCCCCGAACTCCTCGCCAAACGGTTCCATGGATGGAAGGCCACCGCTTACGAGGAAAACAGGATCCGGCATCGCAAATTGTCCGATGAAGGACAACACCCCCGCGCGATGGTGATCTCCTGCTGCGACAGCCGGGTTCTCGCCACGTCGATTTTCGAAGCCGGGCACGGCGAGTTCTTCATGCACAGGAACATCGCCAACCTGGTGCCGCCGCTCGGGCGGGACGGCGATTGCCGGGGCACCGCGGCCGCGGTCGAATACGCGGTCACCGCGCTGGGCGTTCCCAGCCTGATCGTTATTGGCCACTCCAAGTGCGGCGGCGTGAAGGGTTGTATCGACATGTGTTCCGGCGCGGCTCCGGAATTGGCCGATGGATCCAGCTTCGTGGGCGCGTGGCTGGAAAACCTGCGCCCCGCGTACGAGAAATTGTCGAAGATCCACGACGACCTCGGTTCCAACCCCGACCTGCTCGCGCGGGAGGGCGTGTTGATGAGCCTCGGCAATCTCCTCACCTTCCCGTTCGTGGAGCGGGCGGTCGCCGGGGGGAGTCTGGATCTGCACGGCCTTTTCCTCGACATCCGCGAAGGCGTCCTGGAGGAATACCGC
>JANQKA010000345.1 GCA_028281405.1 Hasllibacter sp.
CCGCCTTGAAGCCGGCGGCGGCGACGACGTGATATTCGGATTCGGTGGAGGCGACTTCATCGGTGGCGACGCCGGCGACGACGTGATCTCCGGCGGCGCGGGCGACGACAATATAGACGGCGGTCAAGACATGGACACAGCGGTATATTCCGGGGCGTGGGGGACGGGAGACGGTTATGACTTCTTCTGGGATTACGTCCTCCAGCGACTCATTGTGCTGGACACCGACACCGGAACCATCGACGAGGGAGAGGACGCGTTGCTGAACATCGAGACGATCCGGTTCGGCGACAGGGATTTCACGGTGATCCATAATCCATCAGCATCTTACACGGGCGGCGCCACCCATGATGTCATACTTGGCGATGACACTTCGGGAGGCACACGAAGCGGCGGCGACGGCGACGATTTCCTCTTCGGCGGCGACGAAGGGGATACCCTGAGTGGGGGCGAAGGCAATGACACGTTGTATGGTGAAAATCACGAAGACACGCTGAACGGCGGCGCCGGCGACGACAGGCTGTTCGGCGGCAGTAGTGACGACACCATCGATGGAGGTGGCGACAATGACACGCTGGAGGGAGGCGGAGGATCGGACATGCTGATCGGCGGTTCGGGGTCCGACAAGATTTACGGCAACACGCGGGACGCCGCCGGTCCGTCGGGAGACAACATGGACATCGTGGATTTCATGAGAAACAGGGAAGCGGCCGACGTGATCACCACGGAGAGGGTCATGCTCGGCGGCACGCCCGTCACGAAAGTAACCGTGACCAGCGGCACGGAAGTGGACGAGCTTTGGGACGTCGATTTCCTCAAGTTCGGGACGGAAAACATCGATGTGGAGAACCTTCCGGTTTGGAGCGGAGCGGCGACCGAGCAAACCTTCACGGGTCCAATGGCGATTACGCAGATTGACATATCCACGCTGTTCTCCGACGGAGACGACAGCGCCCTGAGCTTTACGGTGAACGGCAGTACCAGTGACGGGGCGATCGGGAGCACCGGTCTGACGCGCGCCGGGAACATGATCACCGGCACGCCGACGGCCATCGGGGCAACGCCTCTGACAATCACGGCGACCGACCCGTCGCTGATGATGGGTGCATTCGCGGGAGTGTCGGCGGACCTGACCTACACCATTACAAGAATGCCCCGCATCCCGGAGACGAGGACGCTGACGGTTGACTCCAGCTCGATACTGGGCATGGTCACCAACGTATCGATTGGCACCGCGAGGAAAAACATCATAATTGATGAAGGCATCACCAGTGACACGGCGATTAATTTCGATTTGTCGAATTGGTTCACGGATCCGGCTGACGGAAACCTGACTTACGAAGCAACGGGTTTCAACTTCGGCGGCGTGACGATCTCACAAGGTGGAGTGATCGGCGGGGTGCCGAGCGCGAGCAGCGTTTCCGCCACGGATTTCACTCTGAATGTCACCAATGCCGAGGGAGGAGAGATTTCCCACGCCGCCAATTTCCGGAGCGTGACTTTCGGTACCACCGTGAACGGAACGGAGGATGACGACTTGCTTATTCTCGGGACGAAGGATCCCGGAATAATCGACGGCAAAGGTGGAAATGATACGGTTTCCTATGGAGCGGATTTGGTTGAATTTGTAATCACTCGCTCTAATATCGGAATTACGATACAGGATATTGATGGGAGAGACCATTTTGGAAATCACTCACTTCAAAACATTGAACTGGCGGTATTCGGCGACGGCACGGAGCTCGTGACGCGCCAGACAAGTGACTTTTTATTCAATATGGAAAGAGTTGGTGGAGGGATAATTATCGGTGATGAAGACAATTCATCCGCGGAAACGCTGCATTCAGGCTACGACGGGACGGCGTTCACAAATTATTTCAACGGCAGGGGCGGAATCGACAATATCAACTTAAATCAGAACTCCACGAACGTCATTCAATTCACCGCGGCAAGCGATTCAACGGACTCCGCGAAGACGACAATCACCGGGTTCGGAGCGGATGACAGGATCCACCTGTTGGATATTGCCGACTTGAAGAGTCTGACCGTGACTAGCGGCGCCATGGGTGACGCTGCCGTTGACATTGAAAGTTCCGCCTCCAGTTTCAAATTCACCGTCAATTGGGACAATGACATCGACAATATTTTGTCGCGGATATTTTACTCCGAAGGCGGCGCCAGCGCACAAAGTGGCCCGCCGCGGCAGCCGGTGCCGCCGTTGAATCCGGTGCCGGCGCCGCAATCGTCGAATGGGATGATCGACTTTTCCACGGACGACGGGGATTATCCGGACGATCCCGGCCCCGCCGACGACCGGAACCTGGATGGTGACGGCGGCTTCGCGGATTCCGCACCGGAGTCGATGCCGGAGATGTTTCACGCCGCGGACGATTATTTCTCATCGGCCTACTGAGCGTACGGAGCGAAGCCGCGCCGGCATGTAGTCCGCGATCGCGGGTGCCCGCGTCCGTTCCAAGCCGGACGGTGGATTCCTCCCGCGCGGTTGTCGGGGCGGCGGGTCAGGCCGGCGAATGGATTCGGGACTCGTCGACGATTTCAAGCCCGGTCGGTTTCCGGGATATTCACACACCAAAATCGGAATGGACCATGGACGACCTCGAATTGCTCATCGACCTGCACAAGACAGGCGAGCGCCAAGGCCCCGGTGGGGACCGGGAAACGCGTCTCGCCGCGGGTCTCGCCGGGCTCGAAACCGGGAGGAATCTCAAAATCGCCGACATTGGTTGCGGGACGGGAGCGGCGGCCCTCGCCCTCGGACGACAACTCGACGCCCACATCACCGCCGTCGACTTCCTGCCCCGGTTTCTGGAGGTTCTGAATCGAAAAGCGCGGGAGGCCGGCCTCGGCCACAAGATCACCACCCTCGCCGGGTCGATGGAGACACTTCCATTCGCTCCGAACGAATTCGACGCGGTCTGGTCCGAAGGCGCCATCTACAACATGGGCTTCGAGGCGGGCGTCGAAGCATGGCGCCCCTTCCTCAAGACGGGCGGCGTTCTGGCCGTCTCGGAACTGACGTGGACCACCGACTCGCGTCCGGCCGCCCTTCAGGAACATTGGAGCGGCGAGTATGGCGAGGTCGACACGGCGTCGGCCAAGATCGCCGTCCTGGAAAAAAACGGATTCTCCCCCATCGGATATTTCCCGTTGCCGGAACGCTGCTGGCTCGACAATTACTATTGGCCGTTGCGGGCGAGATTCGAGGAATTCCTCGACGCGCATGGACGCTCGGACGCCGCCACCGCGCTTGTGGAAGCCGAAAACGCCGAGATCGAGATCTACGAAAGGAACAAGGCATACTTCGGCTACGGTTTCTACATCGCGCGGAAAACCGGCGACTGACTCCCCCGCCCCGATCCAGGCCATGCCCCGCCCGCCCCGCCGCAGTGTTCCAAGGGCGGCGCGCCGCCAGGAGGAAACGCCGGACCTCCGTCACCCATGCAACCGCGCGCTCCCCGACTCCCGTCCGACCCGACGCCCACTGGGGATGGCCGGATCCGACGCGGAAGCAATGCTCCTCCGACCGGAACACTCCGGAATCATCGGCGCGCCGACAAAACCAGCAAGTTGGGAGGCGCCCCCCGCCCCAATGGCTTCCGCGCGCGCTCGAAGACATGGCACGCGGCGCGCGGCATCCCGTCTCCATTTCCTCCGGCGACGGCCACCCCACCGATCCGCGGGACGGGCCCGACCGGAACCCGTATCTCGGGTTTGACCCCGCCCGGCGTCGGGAATACAGCCACCGCCATGGCCGCGCCGCTTCTTCAACTCTCCGACATTTCGCTGACCTTCGGCGGAAATCCGGTATTCTCCAACCTTTCCGTCATCATACGGCAAGGCGACCGCCTCGCCCTGGTCGGCCGCAACGGATCGGGGAAATCCACGCTCATGAAGCTCATGGGCGGAATGGTCGAGCCCGACGGCGGCGAGATCGTTCTCGGTCCCGGTGAAAGCGTCGCCTACATGCCCCAGGATCCCGACTTTTCCGGCTTCGCGACGCTCGGCGACTACGCGGTCCACGGCCTGCCCTCCGGGGACGCCTACCGCGTGGAGGCCGCCGCGGAGGGATTGAGTTTCGATCCGGGAACGGACGCCTCGACCGCGTCCGGGGGCGAACGCCGACGCGCGGCCCTCGCCCGGACATTGAGCTTCGACCCCTCTCTGCTGCTTCTCGACGAACCGACCAACCACCTCGACATCGACGCGATCCTCTGGCTCGAGAATCGCATCGCCTCGATCCGGCGGAGCGTCGTTATGATCTCGCACGATCGGGCGTTCCTCGACAGGCTCGCCCGATCCACGCTCTGGCTGGACCGGGGCGGTCTGCGCCGCATGGACCGTCCCTTCAAGGCCTTCGAGGACTGGCGCGAACGGGTATGGGAGGAAGAGGATCAGCGGATCCACAAGATGGACCGCAAGATCAAAGCCGAGGCGCGGTGGGCGGTCGAAGGCATTTCCGCCCGGCGCAGACGAAACCAGGGGCGGGTGCGGGCTTTGCGCCAGCTCCGCGAGGAGCGGGCCTCGATGATCATGCGCCAAGGCGCCGCCGCGATGAGCCTCGAGGGCGGCCCCCGGTCCGGCAAGATGGTGATCGAGGCCGACCGCGTCTCGAAGTCCTACGACAGGCCCGTCTTGAGGGACTTTTCGCTCAAGATCCACCGGGGCGACCGAATCGCGGTCATCGGGCCGAACGGAGCGGGCAAAACCACGCTTTTGAAGTTGCTCACCGGCCAAATCGAACCCGATGGTGGCAGGGTCCGCCTCGGAAACAACCTGGAGATCGCCTATTTCGATCAGAACCGCGAACGGCTCTCGCCCGACCTCAGCCTGTGGGAGAACCTGACCGGCGACCCGGAGATGCGCGTCTCGGGCAAGGCCGACCAGATCATGGTCCGCGGGACTCCCAAGCATGTCGTCGGCTACCTCAAGGAATTCCTGTTCGATGAACAACGCGCCCGCGCGCCCGTTCGATCCCTATCCGGCGGCGAAAAGGCGCGGTTGATGCTGGCGCGACTGATGGCCCGCCCGTCGAATCTCCTGGTGCTCGACGAGCCGACCAACGACCTCGACATGGAAACCCTCGACCTGCTGCAGGAGCTTCTCGGCGACTACCCCGGCACCGTGCTCCTGGTTGGCCACGACCGAGATTTCATAGACAGGATCGCGGACACGACGATTCTCATGGAGCGCGGCGGTCGGGCCACGGGCCACGCCGGCGGTTGGTCCGACATCGCAGAGCGGCTGGCAGGGAAAGTCCCGTCCGGAAAGCCGAAACCGGCGAAACCGGTGGCGAAATCCACCACCAAGCCGGCCAAGCCGGTTCCGAAGCGGAACGGCGACGCGGCGGGACTCAGCTACACGGAAATCCACCGTCTCGAGGAGCTTCCTTCCCTAATCGAGCGCACCGAGGCGGAGATCGCGAAATTGGAGCAATTCCTGTCCGACCCCGACCTGTTCGCCACCTCGCCGGCGAAGTTTCGGAAGGCGTCGGACGCCTTGGCCGAGCGCGGAAAGCTTCTCGTCGAAATGGAGAAGGAGTGGCTCGAACTCGAGGAACGGTCCGCGGAATGACTCACGCCGCCCGGGGGGCGCGGGTCGTCAGGCGGGGCGTCCTTTCATAAGGATGTCCGCGCCCTGAGGGTTCGCCGTCGTCGTTGTCCCCCTTCCCGTCGATTGCGCGCGTCCACCAATCCCGGACGGCTCCGCGCCGTGTGGGCGTCGGGGCACCTCCACGCGCGGGCGGCGATGGCGGCGGATTTTTTAGTTCCTCGGCGCGCTTCACGTCTCCGCCACTCGCAGGCGGGGATGGGAATCCGGGAGGCGAAGCCGTCGGCGCGAAAGGTCGGCATGACGACCGCCTCCGGAAGCGAGGCCGGATGTCCCGGTCTTTTCCCGCTGTGGGTGGATCGGGGGCGTTTACTCCCCGCATCGCGCGGGCCGACCATTCGACGCGCGACCGACCGGCGACCGCCCCGCCAAACCGCGGTTCCCCGGTTCCGCTCCCTTGCCTCCCTCCGCGCGATCCTCTAACAGCCCCTCTCATCCGCGTGCCAAGCAAGGAGATTCGAATGGCCGCCTCCCGGGCATCACAAATTTCCGTCTATGTCCTTTTGGGATTGCTTATTCTGGCTTTGGGCGGATTCGGGGTCACCAATTTCGGAGGATCCGTCAGCTCGGTCGCCCGGGTCGGCGACGCCGAAATCGATGTCGACACCTATGCCCGCTCGCTTCAGCGGCGAATCGCGGAATTCGGAGCGAACTCCGGGCGGAATTTGACGATCTCCCAAGCCCGCGCCATCGGCATCGATCGGTTGGTTCTGGCGGAACTCGTCGGAGAAGCCGCGCTCGAGAACGAAACCCGGAGGATCGGCTTGTCCGTGGGCGATGGCGTCGTGCGCGAACGCGTGCTTTCGACTCCCGCCTTCGGAGGCGTTGACGGCTCCTTCGACCGGGACGCCTATGAATTCGCGCTCGACCGGGTGGGACTCAGCGTCAGGGACTACGAGGAGCGGGTCCGCGCCGACGCTGCCGCGGAACTGCTTTCCCTGGCGGTCGTCGGCGGCGTGACCGTTCCCGACGCCGGGCTGAACGCCGTTCTGAGCCATTTGGCGGAAGCGCGGACCTTCGATTGGGCGGTTCTCGAGGCCGGGGATTCCGAATTGCCGCAGCGGAATCCCACCAAGGCAGAACTCGAAGCCTACCACGCCGCGAATCCCGGCGAATTCACCGCGCCCGAAGCGCGGCTCCTCACCTACGCCTGGATTGTCCCCGACATGCTCGTGGACAGCGTCGAAGTTCCGGAGGACGAGATCCGCGGGCTCTACGAGGACCGGATCGGGGATTACGTCTTTCCCGAGAGACGGCTCGTTGAGAGGCTCGTGTTCGGCTCGATGTCGGAAGCTTCGGCGGCGAAGGCCGCGCTCGACGCCGGAGAGCGGACTTTCGTCGAACTGGTCGAAGCCAGGGATCTGACCCTGGAAGACATCGACCTCGGCGCCGTGACCATGGACGACCTGCACTCCGCCGCCGCGCAGGCGGTGTTCGCCTTGGCGGAGGCGGGCGTTGCCGGCCCGCTCGAAAGCGCGCTCGGCCCGGCGGTCTACCGCGTGAACGGCATCCTGTCGGCCCAGGAAACCCCCTACTCCGAAGTCCGGGATGTCCTGCGGGCGGAAAAAGCCGAGGACCGCGCCCGGCGGCGCATCGGCGACATGATCGAGGAGGTCGAAGATCTTCTCGCGGGCGGCGCGACGCTGGAGGAGCTCGCCGACGAAACCGCGCTGACCCTCGGTTCGATTTCGCTGGGGCCGGACGACGACGAGGGAATCGCCGCCTACGAGGAATTCCGCTTCGCCGCCGCCGCGGCCGGAGAAGGGGACTTCCCGGAAGTGGGCGAACTCTCGGACGGCGGCATATTCGCGCTGCGCCTCGACGGATTGGTGCCCGAATCAATCCGCCCATTCGACCAGGTGGAGGATCTGGCGAGGGAACGCTGGACCGCCGCCGAAGCACGCGCCCTATCGGAGTCGCTCGCCGCCGATCTCGTCGCAAACCTCGAACCGGGCCAAACCCTTTCCGACAAGGATATCGACGCGTTCGCCGAGGGTCCGCTGACGCGGGACGCGACGGT
>JANQKA010000363.1 GCA_028281405.1 Hasllibacter sp.
CGGCTCCAATTGGGATGCCCGCCGGGTGATTCGGATGGAGCGCCGGCGACTTGGATGTGAACACCACATCGGTTGACGATGGTGGTCGGCGCGCTTCAACGATTCGCGTTGATCTTCACGCATCTTGCACGAGTGATTCCATCAATTCCGATGTCGCTCCATTCAACCGGAGCGCGGACGGTCGGGCGCCTGCCGAACTCTTCCCGCCGGGCGGTGGTCCTTTCCCCGGTCCGGTCCGCGGCGGGTCACCGATCAGGCGCGGAAGCCGGGGAGTCGCCGCCCACGGATCGGCGCGCGTCCAACGCATCGAGCGCGGCTTCGATCCGCGGCAACGCCGCCGAAAGTCCGTCTTCTCCAAGATCGTCGATCCGCAGCGACGCTCCGCCGGAGCCGCCGAAGCGCCGCGCGGCTTTGCGATACCCGGGATCGTAGTGATTGACGATCAGATCCTCCGCCAGATCGACGAACCGGCCGGCGGAGGCCAATCCGCGCCACGACGAGACGCGTTCGGCGGAATGGAACGCGGCGAGGTGTCCGATGGCGGCAAGCAGTCGCTCCTTATCCGCCGCGAGATCGGCGTAGGTCCGCGCGGTGTAGGCGGCGCGTTCCGACGCCGGAGCCTCGATCCTCAGCCGGGGAGCGGTTTTCATCGCTTCCCACAGCGATGGCGGAACCTGAAGGTCGCCCACCTTGGAGCTTTCGGCCTCCACCACCACCGGACGAGCCGGATCGAACCGTGCCAGGTCTGCGACGATCCGGCTCTCGAAGGCCTTCTGGCCGGGCTGTTCTCCCATGGACCCGAAAATGGAACCGCGGTGGTTCGCGTGGGCCTCCAGGTCGACCACCTGGGCGCCGCGGGCGGCGAGACGCGTCAGAATCTCGGTCTTCGCCGATCCCGTGCCGCCGTCGAGCACCAGCGGGCGGAACCGCAGCGGATCCTCCCGCAAAACCCGGGCGATCAGGCGGCGATAGTTCCGATAGCCGCCGTCCAGGAGCGTCGCGCGCCAGCCGATCTGTTCGAGAATCATGGCGAAGGCGCCCGACCTCTGGCCGCCCCGCCAACAGTAGACGAGGGGACGCCATGATCCGTCCTTTTCGCGAAGGTCGGTCTCGATGTGGCGCGCGGCGTTCCGCGCCATCATCGCCGCTCCCATCTTGCGGGCCAGAAACCGGCTGTCGCGCACATAGGCCAAG
Source organism: Hasllibacter sp. (assembly GCA_028281405.1). Lineage (GTDB taxonomy): Bacteria > Pseudomonadota > Alphaproteobacteria > Rhodobacterales > Rhodobacteraceae > JANQKA01. The sequence continues at coordinate 1,195 of JANQKA010000363.1, forward strand.
CCGACCTTCGCGCGCTCCGAATCCGAGAGCGCGGGGAGGTTCACCGCTCCGGGAACGTGGTCCTCGGCGAATTCGGACGGCGAGCGCACATCGATCAGCGCGTCGAAGTCCAGCGCGGCGAGATCTTCGAGCGCGGCGAGGGCGATTTTCATCGGGCTTCCTTCATCCGGCGTCCTTACCCGCCGCCACCGGCGCTGTCATGGGGCGAGCCAAGCCACGCGACCGCTGTCGGCCCTCCACAAGGCCCTGCGGTGGCCGTCCGCGCGGAGCGCCACCATGTCGACCGCGTCCACCAGCAGGTCGATCGCGGCGAACCGGTCCCGTTCTGGGAATTTGGAGAACGCGTCCGGGCCGGAAATGGCGCGTCCCGTCGCGGGATGCCCGCCGAAATTCAAGCGGGACGCGTTCGGGACGCGCCGCCAGGCGTGTTCGGCCTCCGGCCCTTCGCGGATCAGCGCACGCCCGCGCGCGCGGACCTGCAGCGTCTCGTCCGGGAACCAAAACAGAAGCTCCGCGCGCGGGTCGGCCCGGAGTTGCGGAATCTTTCGCGAGAGGATGTCCGCGGTGAATGAAAGGGTCCGCGCCTTCCGGTCGGCGGCCCTCAGCGCGACGGTGCGCGCTTCGGGGCCTTCCGCCCCGATGGTGGCGAGGGCGGCGAACCTGTGCGCCGTTCCATCCTCCGCCGCCCGGACCATGCACTCCCATGACCGCTCCAGCAGCGCGTCCGCGTCGTTCCACCAGTCCATCAATACCCCGTCATCTCCAGATAGCCTTCGCCCCGGTGGCTTCCGTCGGCCAGGACGGGCCCTTCCCAATATGGCGTGCCGAGCGCGTTCCATGAATCGGGATTCAACGCGGTGGTCACGATATCGACCCGGCGGGCGGGGAGTTCCACGCGCCAGACGACCGGAACATCGCGCCCGGCGACCCGTGACGTCCGCAGCGGAGTGAACCGGGCCGCGCCGTCGGGCTGGGGGTGGGGGGAGCCGTCCGGGTCGATCCAGGTCGCGGCGGTGAAATCGGGGCCGGTTCGGTCGCGGAGCCGGAACGCCATGAGTTTCGGCCCCTCCTCGAAGCGCAGGGAGAACCAGTCCCAGCCGTCCTGGCTCTCCTCCAGGGGCCGCGACGACCATTCGCGGTCGAGCCACGCGTGGCCTTCGACATCGATCTTCCGGTCGGGAAATTCCAACCGGCCGACCGCGG
>JANQKA010000385.1 GCA_028281405.1 Hasllibacter sp.
ATCGGTTGAACCGACTAACTCACCGTCGAAACGAAACCCGCGCCGAGGCGGAACGCGAGCCCTCGGCGCACGCCACCGCGTGAAACATGCGAAGAGTCCTCGAGATCGGTTGAACCGACTAACTCACCGTCGAAACGAAACCCGCGCCGAGGCGGAACGCGAAACCCGGCGCAAGCCACCGCGTGAAACATGAGAAGAGTAATCGAGATCGGTTGAACCGGAAAACACTCCGCCGGAACGAAACCCGCGCCGAGGCGGAACGCGAGGCCCCCACGGACGCATGGCGCGAAGCATGCGGGGGAGCGGTGAAAGTTGGTTGAACGGGGATGCCACCGAGTTCCGGCCCCCTGCCCGCCGGATCACCAAACTTTGCCGCGGGCCGCGACGGAAGCCGACTCCAGCGACACCACTCCGCGGACCGGACGCGCCTCGTCCAGATGTTGCCGACGACGCGGGCGTGGTTGGGAACGATCCGCATCCGGTCCCCGACCTTCGGGCCGGTGTCCCCGGCGCGCGAAACTCCGTGATCCTCGGACTGTGCGCGACCCCGATGACCAGTCTGCCGGGCACATGGCCGTGGCCTTCGAGGCCATGATGGTCGGAGGTCAAAACCAGGAATCCGGCAGCGATCACGGCCCGATCAACCGTGGGCGTCGGCGCAACGCCCTCCAACGCGTTCAAGTGGCCACGGGATCGGTTGAACCGGAAAACACTCGACCGGAACGAAACCCGCGCCGAGGCGGAACGCAGAACCCACTGACGCATGGCTCGAAGCATGCTGGGGAAAGGCGAAAGTCGGTTGAACGGGGATGCCGCCGAGTTCCGGCCCCGAGGCCCGCCGGATCACCAAACCTTGCCACGGGCCGCGACGGAAGCCGACTCCAGCGACACCTCTCCGCGGACCAGACGCACCTCGTCCAGCATGTTGCTGACGACGCAGGCGTGGTTGGGAACGATCCGCACCCGGTCCCCGACCTTCAGGCCGATGTCCGCGGCGCGCAACACGCCGTGCTCCTCGGACAAATGCGCGACCCCGATATCCGGCCTGCCGAGCACATGTCCGTGGCCTTCGAGGCCCAGAAGGTCGGAGGTCAACACCTTTGACCCGGCATCGATCACGGCGCGGTCGGCGGAGGGCGTCGAAACAACGCCCGCCAACACGGTCAGGGCGCAATCATCGAAGCCACAGACGCCCCGGTCCACGAGCGACCGGTCGTTGTAGACGTAGGTGCCCGCGCGGTACTCCGTGGCCGCCGGAACATCGCCGGCGCGCCACATGCCCGGAGATCCCCCGCTCGAAATCACGGGCACCTCAAGCGACCGCTCCTCGATCAGCCGCTTCGCCCGGCTCAACCAGTCCTGGACGGAAGCCTCCCTCCCGGCCGGCGGGTAGGTCATGAGCCCGCCGAACGCCAATCCCGGCGCCCCTTCCACCCGGAGGGCCAATTCCACCGCCGCCTCCGGAGTCGCCACCCCGCAGCGCCCCGCCCCGGTGTCGCATTCGACCAGGACGCGGAGAGTTCCGCCGGT
>JANQKA010000396.1 GCA_028281405.1 Hasllibacter sp.
GAAGGTGGTGATACCCTCCAAATCCAACCGCAAGATCCAGAGGAACCACGATGTCGAGATGTACAAAACGCGTCGCTTGGTCGAGAATTTCATCGGGAAAGCCAAGGAAAAAAGGGGAATCGCGACGAGATTCGACAAGACCGACAGCAGTTATGCGGCCCGTTGATACTTCGTGGGAACGCTGGAAGCCTTGAAATGAATGTCCACAGGCCCTAGTTTTCCACGGAACCATCGGCGTGACAAGTCACAATCGGTCGGATTCTCCGCCGAAGTTCAGTCCCGCCGCGCCCTTCTGCATTCTTCGCAGGTACCAGAATCTGGGACACTTCCGCATGGTGAGCCAACGAATTTGGTGGCATCGGTCGCCACGACCGCTTAACCGCGCCGGACCACGATTCGCCCGCCCCACCGTATCCTCTTGGCCTACGAAGCCGCGCATTGATCCCTTCAGCCCAGCCGCCGACTCGGCCAAACCGGGTCCACGGAGAATCGCGAGGAGTCTGTGGGATTTCCCCGACATGCCGGACATGACTATTGCAAGCGAGGAATTATGCCCCCGGTCGGCGGCATCGCTCAGGCGGGAGACCCCGACCATGTGAGACGGGTGCTCACTGGAACGCGTTCAGGGCCGCCGCCACATATCGCGGCCTGATGGAAAGCTCCTCCCGCTGGCCCACCACCAGAACGGAAGCGACGCAGCGTCGATCATCGAGGCGCGTTCGGAGATCAAACTCGCGAAAATTCGAACCCGTGGGGGCATCGGTCGGTCGTCCTCTGTCCCGGGCCTCGGAAGCGGCCATTTCTGAGCCTGGAGTCTCGACGATCGCGCTTGCTGCGCACCCAAGCAGGCCGAACGGGGCCCACATTCTGGACGCGGTTCCCAAAGCCCCGGTGATTCGTTCGGGGGTATTGCCTGTCTACATGTGGCGCCAAGTATCCCATGCTGGCGAATGGCTGCCCCCGCCACGCTGCGAGGTCGCCCCTACGCAACGGTATGCATCCCTAACCCGCCGATACGAATCACCCCGCCGTGGTGATTCGTTACGAGAATCCAGCGAGATTTCAGCAAGATACCGCGGGAAGCTCGCGTCGGGGGCATCACCCACGTCTCGCGGCCTCTGTGCCAGCGTTGCTCCGGAAGGCATCCGTGCCGAGCACGCGAATCACCCCGCCGAGGTGATTCGCAATTCGAGAATCGGCGAGACTCCAGTTGGATACCTGCTGCGGCGCGACTTCGGGGTCGAACTCACCGCTCCGCAAAACCTCGCATCGGGGGCATCGGCCACGCCTCACGGCCACGATGCAAGCGTCGCGCCGGAAGGCATCCGTGCCGAGCGCGCGAATCACCCGCTCGGTGATTCGCTTTTCGAGAATCATACCTGACTCGAAGGGCACGACGTGGATCCCGTGCTGGCGAAGGGCTGCGAACCCGCCACACTACGTGGTGACACCTCCGCGAAGGGGCGCTTCCCCAACCCGCCGAACAGAATCACCCCGCCGTGGTGATTCGGTTCCGAGAATCCAGCGGGATTTCAGCAGGATACCGCGGGAATTCTCGCATCGGGGGCATCATCCACGCCTCGCGGCCACGAAGCCCGCGTCGCGCCGGAAGGCATCCGTGCCGAGCGAGCGAATCACCCCGACGAGGTGATTCGCATTTCGCGAATCGGCCCTGACTCCAGGCGGATTCCTGTGTGGCGGCCGCGGCGGCGGTGTCGAACCCACCACGACGCAGCGGTGGCCGGGCCATCCCAAACCGGCATCCGCTACGTGGATGCGAATCACCCGGGAAAGTGATTCGTTTCGAAAATATTCCCTAATTTCAGCGAGATAACTCACGTCCTGAAAGGTAAGTGATGGTGCGGGTGGAGGGAAAACGGCGAATTTTCCCGCTCGCAGCGGAATTTTGGTATCACATCTATCAAATTATACCTTGACGGCATCATTTTCGGTCTTTATGGATCGCCGATAGTCCAGATGGAGGCACCGGTGACACGGCCGATTCGACCCCAGACGCTGAAAGCGCTGCGCGAACGACGCAAAATGACCCAAGCAGGCCTCGCCGCCCGCTGTGTCCACATCGGCCAAAAGGTCAGTGTGGCGACGATCAAGCGCATCGAGGCTTCCGGCCAGGAGGCATACTTGGCCAGACGCACCGTGGCGGAACGGTTGGCGAAGGCCCTCCGCGTCGGTGCCGAAGATCTGGCCAAGCCCCCTCAGCCAGAGGACATTGATCGGTTCGAAGCGCTTCGGAGGCTCGGTTTGCGCGAACTGCGACGCACCGTGCGCGAAAGCACCGCTCTCAGCTTCCGGATGGTCAAGCATCTCTATGGCATCCCCATTTCTGCCCAGGTTGAAATGGCTCCGCTGTTCATGGCGCTTCTCGCCGAGGGAAGCCTCGCCTGGCGCGCCGAGAGGGTGGCGGAAATCAAGACAAAATCCGAGGAGCTCATTTCCTTGGGAGTCCACGGCCACCTTTCCTTCACCATCGCCGCATACAGCGTACACGACGGGAGCGAAGCCGAGGAGGAATCCATCAAGAAGAAGGATCTGTTCGGAGAGGACGACTTCGAGGAAGCTCATGATTTCGGCTATGATCGGTCCACCAACAACCCCTTCGCTGATTACATCAGAAAACTGGCGCGGGATCTCGGCGATGTCCCGATCACTGTCGACCCCGACGACAACGACTGGACGGATTCGAATGGCTTTCCCGAATACCGGATCGGCAACGATCTCATCGAAGAACTGACTTCGGGCAACAAGGACGCCGTGTACGCGCTTGCCTGCAACCATGCCAAGATCAGGGAAATTCCGGAGGATCTACTTGGAGAGGAGCAGGCCGAACGGCGTGTGGAGTGGCTCATTTCACTGATTCCCGCGGAGGAGCTCAGCGCCCGAAGGGCATGGCGCGCCGAGAAAAACGCCAAAATCGACGAGATTAAGAAGGAAATCCCATTCCCCGTTGCCGTTTCCCGGAAACCAAAGGGAAACGCACACATAAAAGGGGGGAATCGCGATGCGTGAACTACGCCTCTCCAGTCGCGTTGAGATGCGGTTGTGGCATCGCGGGATCCGGAGGATCATGTTCTCCTTCGCGTTTGAAGGGGAATGCGCGTGGACCACGGAGCCATCATTTTGCGCGTCGAGGGATCCCAATGCTGATCGAGCGTGCGCGTGGACGGGGGGCAGATATTTCTCACTCGCCCCTCTCACCGGCGAGAATGCTGATCGCGCGTGCGCGCGGACGGGGGACGGATGTTTCTCCCTCGCCCCTCACAATGGCGAGAATGCGGATCGCCCGTGCGCTTGGACGGGGGACGGATGTTTCTCACTCGCCCCTCACAGCGGCGGGAAAGCTGATCGCGCGTACGCGTGGACTGGGGAGAGCCTGGTACATCAGACGGCCGCTGGGGAAAATCCCTTCGCCGCGGTGAATCCGTCACCGCGTTCCACCAATCGAACCGGGGAGCGACAAACGCCTCAGGTCCGACTGAACCAAACGAATCACCAAGTGAAGAGGAGAAGAAAGACGATGAATGAACATCGACTCACACTACATGCCCGGGCGCGGATTCTGCAACGCGTCTTCCAAGGAGCCAAGCCTTCCCATGTGGCCGGCCTGGAAACCGGCTCCGACCATGACGGCGCCTGTTTGAGCGGCGGGAACGCCCGGTGCGAATCGCACGCATTCGGAGCAAAGTCCGGCGAATCAATCGGGTTCCCATCGTCAGTCCATTTGCCGGGGAAGAATCCGGCATCTCGCTCAACCGCCCGATCCGGAGGCCGACACATGCTTCCGCTTATTCGGGAGCACAGGAGAAACCAAGCAAGGAGGAGAATAACGGCAATGCTTGAACTTCATCTCACCAAACACGCGGTAACGCGGATTCGTCAACTCGGGGTCCGGAAATCCGACCACATTTTCCTGTATCACGCGGGAAGTCCTGTGGCCGGCGACGCCATCATTCTGAGCGACGAGGACGTCTTTCGAGAGATCGCGTCAAATCCACGCAACACCCGGCGGATCGAGCATCTGCGCGGTTTCATGCTCGTGGTCAAGGGCGGTTCCATCATATCGCTCCACCACTCAGGCTGGAAGCCGTCCCGCTCCACTGGTCAGGTGTCCACCCTTTGGGTGGAAGGATCCGGCATCACACCCCGCCACCCGAACCGGGAACAGACACAGGCTTCCGATTCTCAGGAAGCAAATGAAACGCCAAGCGACGAGGAGAAGAAATCCATGCGCGAACATCGCCCCACACGGAACAACCCAGAGCGGATGCCGCAACGCGGTTTCTCGAGGGCCAAGCCTTCCCATGTATACAATTGGGAAACACGAACGAACCGCAAATGCGCCAAATTGTGCGGATGGGACGCCGAGTGCGAATCGTGCGCATTCGGGAAGGCTTCCGGCAAATCGCACGGGTGCCCGACGCCAATCCCGTACCTGAAAAAAATGTCGGCATCACGCTCCGGCATTCGAACCGGAGGCCGGCAAGTGCCCCCGGTTCTTCGGAAGCAAAAAAGAAACCAAGAGAAGAGGAGAAGTACGGCTATGTTTGATCTTCGTCTCACCAAACACGTGATGGACCGGATGCAACAACGCGGATTCCAAAAATCCGACCTCGTATTCCTGTACTACGCGGGAAGCCATGTGGCCGACGACGCAATTTTTCTGAGCGACAAGGACGCCGCCCGCGAGATCGCGCTGAATCCGGAGAACGTCCAGCAAATAGAGCGGCTTCGCGGAACCGTGCTCGTGGTCGTGGATGGAACCATCATCACGCTTTACCACTCAAAGTGGAAACCGTCCCGCGGCTCCGGTCTGGAATCCACCCGTCGGGATCGTGGGAAACCATGCCGCAGGCCTCGGCGAAGGTGATGAGCGAAACCCTGAACGGCGGGCGTTGTCGACAAGGACTGCGCCCGCTTTCGTACTCCCGCCGGAGCTCCCCGACCCGAGCGAAGTTCCTGCGGGAAATCTGACCCGCAACCCTCACCTGGGGGTCGTCTGGTGACGGGCAGCACGATCATTCCTTTCGCGATGCCACATCCCTCACCTGGGGATCGGCTTGGTGGCGGGCAGCGCGATCATGCCTTTCGCGATCCCACATCCCTCACCTGGGGGGCGGCTGGTGGCGGGCAGCGCGAACATGCCTTTCGCGATCCCATATCCCTCACCTGGGGGTCGGCTGGTGGCGGGCAGCGCGATCATGCCTTTCGCGATCCCACATCCCTCACCTGGGGGGCGGC
>JANQKA010000407.1 GCA_028281405.1 Hasllibacter sp.
CATGTGTTCACGATAACGCCGAACGCGCATCCCACGATCAACGCGGGGCTTCTGCCGGACTTGACGCTGACGACGGGCGCGGACTCGAACCTTCCGATCGATGTGCGCGGCGCCGCGCGGGACGGCGACGGGGATTTTTTGGAATACACCGTGGCGGGTTTGGAGAACACGGGATTGCGGTTCGACGCGGCGAGCGGCTTGATCACCGGTCCGTTCGCGGGAGTGGCGTCAGGGGACGTCACCGTGACCGTCGAGGATGGGCGCGGCGGGTCCGCCGCGCATACGTTCACCATAACACCGAACGCGAGGCCCGAGCACATCGCGGGAGCATTGGGCGACCTGAGCTACACCTGGGACAACCCCGTGGGACTCCCCATCGATGTGAAGTCCGGATTCCGCGACACGGATGGCGATGGCCTGGAATACAGGGTGACGGGCTTGGAGAACACGGGTCTGCGGTTCGACGCCGCGACCGGATTGATCGGCGAATCCTCTCCAGGAGCGAGCGAGAACGCCGGAACTGTTACGGTCACCATTGTCGTGGACGATCTGCGGGGAGGCGTTTCCGACCCGCATACGTTCACGATCATGGTGAACCACCATCCGCGCCTCGCCCGGGACACCCTGCGGGAGAGCAAGGTGCTGACCAGGGGCACGGATCTGAATCTTCCCATAGATCTGCGGGGGGCGTTCAACGACCCCAACCACGACACCCTGACATATCGCGTGGCGGGTTTGGAGGGGACCGGATTGCGGTTCGACGAAAACGCCCTTCAAATCACGGGCCCGTTCACGGGAAGCGGCCCCGCGACGGTCACGGTTTCCGTGGATGACGGCAGGGGCGGGTCCGCCTCGGCCGACTTCATCATCTTCGCGAATTCCGCTCCCACCGCGTCGAGCGAGATTTGGGACGACAGGAATTTCACGAGGGGACGGGAGATCGCGCCTTTCAACGTGAGCACGGGATTCGTGGAAACCGATCCCTTGGACAGGCTGACATACAGCGCGATCGGCCTCTCTGAAGTGGGACTGAGCCTGAACGGGGAAACCGGCGGGATCGCGGGCGTGTTCACCGGTTCGGCCGACGAGTCGGAGATCACGATCATCGCGACGGACCGGAATCAGGTCGAAGTTCGGCGGAAATTCAAAATCATCAAAAACGAACCGCCCGCGCCGACGGTGGAATCGCCCGCTTCGGTGGTCGTCGTTCAGGACAGCGTGTTCGAAATCGGGTTCGGCGATCTGTTCGACGACGCGGACGGGGACGGATTGTCCCATGAGGTGTTTTTGGTCGACTCCCAAGGTCGGGAGTCCGGTCGATTCGTGACGAGCCATGGATTGTCGGTCGATGGGATATCCGGAACGATCGCGGGGATTTTTTCTGGAACGGAGGGGTTGGCGCTGAAGGTCACCGCCACGGACGGTGCGAGTGGAAGTTCATCCGAGAGGGTTTTGAACATTAGGGTCAATTCCGACGCGTCGGGTCACCCGGTTGGGACCGGCGACGACGAATTCGTGTTTGGAACGAACTCCGCCGAGACGATACTCGGGCTTGGTGGAAGCGACATCATACATGGACGCGGAGGCGCCGACGAGTTGTCCGGATCGGGCGGCGCCGACGTGTTGTATGGGGGCGGAGGAGGCGACACCCTGCGCGGCGGCGAGGGCGACGATTCGTTGCACGGCGGGACGTCCGGGGGAGATGATCCGCGAGGCGACGTGGACACGGGCGTTTACGCCGACACGATTCGAAATTACTCGATCACTCGGGTGGTCGTCACGGATCCATCGGGGGGAGGCGACCGCGAATACTTGATCCTCGACCACAAAGGAATTGTCGGGGTCGGAAGCGATGCGCATGGCGAGGGCCGCGACGAACTCCACGGCGTCGAGAGGATTGAGTTCTCCGACGAAACGTTCGACGCGGGAAACCTGCGAACGGAATTCACCGTCGACGCGACGGCGCCGGGCAACGTTCTGTATTCGAGGGGTGGCGGGGGCCGGGACTTGTTCCATGTGCCGATGGACGACTACGGGCCGCGTGCGACATTGAAGTTGATCGGGGGCGGAGGGGCGGACATCTTTCAATTCCTCGACCCGGACATAAGTGGGGCGACGACCGGCGGGTCGGTGGTCATCGAGGATTTCAATTCCGTGGAAGGGGACGCCATCGCGTTGGCGGACGTGGACGGTTTGAAAAGCATCAACTTCATCCGGGATCCGGAAGGACTGATCATCTCCAGCGGGCATCCCGGATCGAATTTTGAAATTCTACTCGAAGGATATACGGGGCGGAACCCCGTGGAAGGGGTCGAATATTACTACATCGGCCAAGGGGTGGTGAATTCCGCCCCCGTCCTGGACGAATCCGCGCCGACCTCCGTTCAGGCGCGGCAAGGGTTCATGTTGAACATTCGCGCCGGCGTCCACTTCAGCGACCCGGACGGGGATACGATGACATTCACCGCGACACATGACGGAAGCCGTGAGGAATTCGAGTCGCTTGGCCTGCGGATCAATCCGCTGGACGGCGCGATCACCGGAACCTATGCCGAATCGGGCGACGCCGAAGTCATTGTGACGGCGTCGGATGGCGAAGGCGGAGTGGCGACATACACGTTCACGATCGAGTCGAACTCAAGACCGGTGGCGGATCAATCGAAGTGGACATCTAACCACGTTCAACTCAACGGAAGCGTTCACATTGACAAGGCGCATAAGGTGTTTTCCGACCCGGAAGGCGATCAAATATTTTTCGAAGCCAGCGTGGAAGGAACCGGAGCGGGATTGGATACGATTGGACTGCGGATCGACAGGGACACGGGATTGATC
>JANQKA010000545.1 GCA_028281405.1 Hasllibacter sp.
CGTGCGACAGGCTCGGCACGCGGGCCGCCGACCGCGGCGCCTCGTCCAGATCAAGACGGGCCCGGACGACCCCGGGAGCAACCCCGCCGTCGGCGAGGATCCTCCCCCACGGATCGACGATCAGGGAATGGCCGTGGCATTCCCCGCCGCCGGGGACCGCTCCCGTGGCGCAGGCCGAAACCACGAAGCGCGTGTTTTCGATCGCCCTCGCCCTGTTCAGAACGTGCCAATGCGCCTCGCCGGTCGTTTTGGTGAAGGCCGCGGGGCAGGCGATGATCTCCGCCCCCGCCTTCGCCAATTCGCGGAAGAGTCCGGGAAAGCGCAGGTCGTAGCAGATGGTGTGGCCGATGACCGCCGTCGGCGCGCGGTGGAGGCGGGCGCGGACGCCCGGCGCGACCGTGTCGCTTTCGCGGTACACGGCGTTCTCCGAAAGGGTCACGTCGAAGAGATGGATCTTGTCGTACCGCCCGGTCACCGCGCCCGACGGATCCAGCATGTAGCCGCGGTTCAGGATCTTGCCGCCGGGGCCGTTCACCGCGATGGACCCGATGTTCATCCACACCCGGGCCCGCGCCGCGAACTCCCGGAACGCGGCCAGCGCGACGTGCGTCCCCTCGCCGTCGGCGGGAGGCGTGAGCCGCGGACCCTCGGACCGCAGGCCGCCGCAATACTCCGGCAGGAAGAGGATTTCCGCGCCGGACCGCGCCGCCTCTTCGGCCAAGGACAGGGCCTCGTCGACGGCGGCGGCCATCGTCGGCATGGGCCTGGTCTGCAGGCAGGCTATTTCGAGCGGTCGCGCCATGGGTCAGAACTTCGCGTAGGCCTTCCTGAGGGTGACCAGGGGATGGCGGTCGGACATCTGGAACTTCACCAGCATTTCCCGCGCGATCATGTCGCGGTCCTGCTGGTTTCCGGGCAATTCGACGCCGTCCGGAATCCGGACCCAGCCGTTGATGTTCCGGTCGAACACGGCGGGCTTGCCGTCCTCGTAGCCCATGTGGACGTCCTCGAGCCAGTTGAGGTCGTCCCACCCCATGAATTCCATGTAGCCCCGCAGGAACGGGGTGAGCCGGTCGTAATCGGGCAGGAGGTTCACGTCGTAGCGGTAGCCGATGTGCTGCCCGATCTCCTTCTCCCGCTCGGAATCGAGTCCGGCGGCGTCCTTGAGGAACTGGTCGACGTCCTTGATTTCGGATCCGCGGTACTGCGTTCCGGCCATTTCGGGATCCTCCCTACAGGTGGTGATAGTCCTGGACGCCGACGGTGTGGTCGGTGCCGGCGAGGGGCACGGCGGCCATCGCCGACGCCTCCATCGTGAGCGCCGCCAGATCCTCGGGTTCCAGGGAATGAATGTGGGTCTTGCCGCAGGCGCGCGCGAACAGCTGGGCCTCGATGGTGAGCGTGTGCAGGAAGTTGTAGACCCGCTCGGCGGCCTCGTCGGGATCGAGGCGCCGCCGCAGTTCGGGATCCTGCGTCGCGACGCCCACCGGGCAGCGGCCGGTGTGGCAGTGATAGCAGTGGCCGGGCTCGGCGCCGATCTCCGAGGGGTAGTCGGCCTCGGGGATGTCCTTGTTGCAATTGAGCGCCATCATGGCCGAGTGGCCGATCGCGATGGCGTCGGCGCCGAGCGCGATGGCCTTGGCGACGTCGGCGCCGTTCCGGATGCCGCCGGCGTAGACGAGGCTGATTTCGCCGCGCTTGCCGAGATCGTCGATGGCCTTCCGCGCCTGGCGGATCGCCGCCATTCCGGGCACGCCGGTGTCCTCGGTGGCGAGGTGCGGACCCGCGCCGGTGCCGCCCTCCATTCCGTCGATGTAGATCGAATCCGGGTCGCATTTGACCGCCATCCGCACGTCGTCGTAGACGCGCGCCGCCCCGAGTTTCAATTGGATCGGGATTTGCCAGTCGGTGGCCTCGCGGATTTCCTGGATCTTGAGCGCGAGGTCGTCGGGGCCCAGCCAATCGGGATGCCGGGCTGGGGAGCGCTGGTCGATGCCCGCGGGCAGCGACCGCATCTCGGCGACCTGGTCGGTGACCTTCTGTCCCATCAAATGGCCGCCCAGTCCCACCTTGCAGCCCTGGCCGATGAAGAATTCGCATCCGTCGGCCAGCATCAGATGGTGCGGATTGAAGCCGTAGCGCGACTGGATGCACTGATAGAACCACTTGGAGCTGTAGCGGCGCTCGTCGGGGATCATGCCTCCCTCGCCGGAGCAGGTCGCGGTGCCCGCCATGGTCGCGCCGCGGGCGAGCGCCGTCTTGGCCTCGTAGGACAGCGCCCCGAAGCTCATGCCGGTGATGTAGACCGGAATGTCCAATTCCAGCGGCCGCTTGGCGCGCGGGCCGATCGCCGTCGCGGTTTCGCACTTCTCCCGGTAGCCCTCGATCACGAAGCGCGTCAGCGTGCCGGGCAGGAAGGTCAGATCGTCCCAGTGCGGGATCTTCTTGAAGAGCGAGAATCCACGCATCCGGTACCGTCCCAATTCGGACTTTACGTGGATGTCGTCGATGACGCGCGGGGGGAAGACGAAGCTTTCGCCGATCCGATTCACATCGCGATCCAGCTGCCTCTTCCGGGGCGGGTTTCCATCGGCCATTTCGTTTCCTTTCCGTGGGGCGGAGGCTTTTCCGGGACGGGCCCGGCGCGGTCCCCTACAGGATGAGCTTTTTCTCGTTCGGTTCGAGGTTGTCGTAGTTCCACAGCTGCTTTCCGGCGACGATCTTGGTGAAGTGATCGACCCCTCCGTCCGGCGCCAGGCCGTGCCGGGTCAGTTTGCGGGCGAGCCAGGCCTTGTCCGTGTCGGTCAATTCGGCCTCCACGGCGTCCACGCCGAGGGATTCGATTTTCCCGCCGACGTAGATCGTGCCGTCGTACATCGAATCTCCGAGGTTTTTGCCGGCGTTTCCGCGGACCACCATCCGGCCGCGCTGCATCATGAAGCCCGAAAGCGCTCCGGTGTCGCCCCCGACGATTATGGTGCCGCCCTTCATGTCGATTCCGGTTCGGGAGCCGACGGAGCCGTGGCACACCAGGTCTCCGCCGCGGAGCGCGGCGCCGAACGTGGACCCGGCGTTCTTTTCGACCACTACGGTTCCGGACATCATGTTTTCGGCGCAGGACCATCCAACGCGTCCCCTGACGCGCACGTTGGGCCCGTCGATGAGGCCGACGGCGAAGTACCCGGTGGATCCCTCGATGATCAGGTTGAGCCTGTTGAGGATGCCCACGCCGAGCGAGTGCATGCCGCGGGGATTGTGGAGCACG
>JANQKA010000457.1 GCA_028281405.1 Hasllibacter sp.
GCCGTCGCCAAATCCGTCGACGCGAACCAAGAGTCGCCGTCACGCTCGATGGAGTCGACATAGCCACCGACCAAGCGGGCCAGTTCGAAGCGACGGGCCATCGGGTGACGCCTCCTCGCCACGATTCAGATGCGGCGATCATCGATTCGGCCGGCCACCGCGACCGGAAGCCTCTCGGGAGTATCCTCAAGCGCGCGCCGGCTTAGTCCGAGAACAATCGCAAGAATCTCGTTTCCAACGGCCTTGTCGGGAGCGTCCCCGATCAATCTCCGAAGGGCGGCCGCGTCCGCCTTGGCCTCCGCCAAGGTTCGTGAGTCGCGTCGGAATTCGGCAGCTTTGGCACTTGGGGTTCCGCATCGACCCCAGGCAACTCAAAGAGCTCCTTTACCGAGGTCGGCCCCTTGCCGTCCCACAATGATCGAACCGCGGCGAGTTCGGCCAGAACGTCCTCGCCATTGCGCTCCTCGATCTCCACCAGTTCCGAGAGAATCTCCTCGGGACACTCCTCGGGGTCGAAACCGAACTGCGCCTCTATCCGTCGCTTTCTCCCTTCGTCGGGGTCGGCGCTTTCGGCCATGATGAGCGACCATTCCTGATCAAACTCCGAGTCCTTTTGCCCCATGTCCTTCAGTCTGTCGACAACCGCTCCAATAAAGGCGCCGCAGGTCTTGGTGAAAGAAGGCATGGGAATCGCAAAGGATTCCGCCGTGTGGGTCAAGTACCGAACCGATTGGTCGGGAATATCCGGAACCGGCACCACGCGGACGTTCATGACTTGGCGGTCGGTCGCGAACATGATCAGCGGCCACACGTAACCGTGCCCCGAGGCGGCAATCTCATGGCGCATGCGCCAATCCGTGGGGGGGCGCCCGACGCAAACCGGGAGAATCTCGTAATGCAGTCGCCACCAGGACGAGACCATCCAGACGGCGAGCGGGTAGGTGGAGACGAGAACTTCGTCCCGAGGGGAATTCGACCAGACGTCAATGTTCCGCGTCACGCACTGATCGCCCAACATGATTTTGAGGTCGGCGGTCGTCGCGTTCAGCCGGGGATCTGGGTCATCCACGGGCTTCCATCTCTGACTCAAGCGGAAGTCAGTCATCCGTCGTTCTCCAAAGTGTCAGGACGTGCTCGCGAATCGGGTCGCGCTCATCCATGGGGTGGCCATGATAGCTGCCATCGGCATCGCGTCGCGCCTCCAGCACCTCGCCATTCTTGGTCACGGTCCAAACCAGATTTGGCCGGCCGTGCACTTGTCTATCGCTGATGGCGCCACGCCGCAACCCATCACGCAGCGGGGCAAGGGCCTCTCGCTTCTTGAAGATTTTGACGGAGTCGCACAGGGATTTCCCAATGCGGGCGGCCGCGGGGGGGACCAAGCCGAAGTCGCCCCGTGAGCGCTTGTGGAGCGGATTTCCAGAGTATCTGGCCTCGCGAGCCATCTCGTCGAGCCTCTCCCGCGGGACACTCCCCTCAGTGGCCAAGCACCTGTTGAGATTGGGTTTTCTGTGCCTTGCCATGGCGGTGTCTCGGGGTCTCATCGCGGTTGTGCGGGCAGATTAGCGATCTGTTGGGCGGTCCGCAACAGGTATTTTCCCAAATTATATTGGGGATACGCGACCTGAGTGGTGGCCGCCCCCCACACGAAGCGCCGAATCGCGAGATGGCAACACCGGCCCGCGGCATCTGCGAATCGCCGAGGTGATTCGGTCTCTCCGCAACCCGTCCCGCCACGGGGGCGGGGAGAGGCGCCTTCGCCGCATCGCTCGCTCGACGACCCCATCCAGCGTCGATTCTGGCCCGTGTGACCCGGGGGATGGGGGTGATACGATGTCCATGCTTTCCGGCCCACCGGGGCCCTTGGGTCAGTCGCCACCGCCCAGTCCGCGGAATCCACCCGCCACCCACGTGCGCGGCGGCAACCAGGGCCTGTGGACATTCGATTGCCGCGGTTCGGTGCATGGGTCAATTTCTCCAATGAAGAAGCCCCATATAGCCAAGTTCGACACCAATATTCTGAATTCCGGGACTCGATTGAACTTGTCCGTGGAGACGGCCATCGCCAAAAAATAATATCGGGAGAACATCTGGGAGCGGGAAAAAGGAACAGGGCGGAAAATTTGCGCGAAACTAAATTGACCAGGAAAATACGGGATATAAGGGTGAAGCAGCCTCATTGGTCAGGTTTTCGTGGTTGCGGGCGATGCTCACATTGGCCTTCGACTTTGCGACAATTTGCATGCCGGAGACTGGGCAAGCAAATAATTCTCGAATGCCGGCACTGTCAATTATAGGAAGGATGGGCTGGGCTAAGCGCCCAGCCTTCGTGTAGTCAATTAATGATCCATTCGATTTCACTCGAATCGAGAACATCAAGACGAAACATATCCCGATGAGCGCCAAGCGCCACCAAGAAATTTTCGACAGCATCTCTTCAAGAGCCACGATTGCCCCGCGCGCGGTTTGAAAATGCGGGTTGCAGGTTTCTTTCGCCTCCAAGACTTTGGGTGGCTCCACATCATTCGTCTTAGGTGTCCCTCTTGATGAGACCTTTCTCAACACCTGATTCAACCAAGGCGTGGTATTCGCCTTCCAGCTGAATCAAATTTATGAGAAGATGACCAATGATGCTTCGCAATTCTGACTGATCCGAAGTTTTGAGTTTCCCGGTGTTCACCGTGACCCTCCCATTCCCGAGATCTTCAGCCCATCCATATTGAAGGGCGGCTTCCTTCATTGGCCGGGGATGCTTTTTCATGATTTCCTCCTTTGTTGGAATCCGTGGTTTCCCGCGTCGAGGCTCGATTCATGGGATATTTGGCGGGAGACAGGCTGTCGGTGTTGACTTCGAGCGAATACCCGTGAGAGCCCATATTTTGGGGCGGATCCCACGGTGTCCGGGACTGGATCGCCGGTTCGGGTCAGGGGCAAGTCGAGCATCCGGTCGCCGATTGGCAAAGCGCCAACCGATGCAGGATTCCCTATCGCGGCATCCGCTTCTCTCGGAGCGCCGCCGCCGTCGATAGTCGGGCGCTGTTGTCTTCTTCCTAAATCGAACATCGTGCGGTCCTGGGTGATTCGGGAAGATCATGGCGCTCGGATTTCCGCCCGTCAAGCCGAATCAACGTTGTTTTGGCGGAATTTCGAGAATCGCCGCGTGGGGATGGAGAGTCGCATATGAGGGCCATACATTTTGTGGCGGTCGAGCCTTGTACATTCTCCCTTCTTTGTTCGTTTCTCACGCGGCCACTCGTCAGGGCCAGGGAGGATTCTCCCTGCCATGGGCCGGCGCCGTGGTCAATCCCCGAGGGGCTGCGGTCCCGTGCGTCCGTGGTAGCTCGTGAGGGAGGACCGGATGCGTCGCAGGTTTTCCTTGGTCGCGGACGCTCTCGCGTGAGCCACGGAGGTGGCCAGCGAA
>JANQKA010000459.1 GCA_028281405.1 Hasllibacter sp.
GAAGACATGCGCCCCTCCCGAACATGCAGTTGAACCTCGTCCGGAAGCGTCAGCAGCCGCAGAAGGTTGGCGATGTGCGAACGGCTTTTTCCCAAGGACTTCGCGACCTGTTCCTGGGTGTGGCCGAACCGGTCCATGAGCTGGCGGTAGCCCGCGGCCTCCTCGATGGCGTTCAGGTCGGCCCGTTGGATGTTCTCGACGATCGCGACTTCGAGAACCTCCGTGTCGTTGAGTTCCCTGACGATCACGGGAACTTTGTGCAGCCGCGCCTTCTGCGCGGCCCTCCACCGACGCTCCCCGGCGACGATTTCGTAACCGTCCTCCTTGGGGCGCACGATCAGCGGCTGAATAATTCCCAGCTCGCCGATCGAGGCCGCGAGTTCGTCCAGCGCGGCGGAATCGAAGTCGCGCCGGGGCTGATCGGGATTCGGCCGGATTTGTTCGATCGGCACATGGCGTTCCGCGGCGGGAGCGGACGCGACGCTCCCCTCGTCCCCGGCGGAAGGGATCTGCACGTCGGCCATGAGCGACGACAGGCCGCGGCCCAGACCCCTCTTTTTCTCAGACACCCGCCATCTCCTCCTTCGACCACCCCATGCGCCTCAATAGCTCGGTCGCCACCGACCGATAGGCGACGGCGCCGGTGGACTGTGGGTCGTACTGGGTGACCGGCATCGCGAAGGACGGAGCCTCGCTCAAGCGGATGTTCCGGGGCACCTTGGTCTCGAACAGGAGGTTGTCGAGATTTTCCCGGGCGTCCTCCTCCACCTGCCGGCAAAGGTTGTTCCGGGTGTCGTACATCGTCAGCAGGACGCCTTCGATCCGCAGATTCGGATTTGCCGCCTGACGAATCTCCCGGATCGTGTGCATGAGCTGCGCCAATCCCTCGAGCGCGAAGAATTCCGACTGAAGCGGTATGAACACCGAATGCGCCCCGACCATCGCGTTGATCGTCAGCAAATTGAGCGAGGGCGGACAGTCGATCAACACGACATCGAATCCGAACTGATCCAGCGTTGGCTCCCGCAACGCGGTGTGAAGCAGAAATATGCGCTTTTCGTTCGCCACCAGATCGACATCGGATGAGCTCAGATCGACCGTCGACGGAGCCAAAAAGAGACCGGGGGTGTTCGTCTCGACGATCACGTCCCTCAACGGGGATTCTCCGATAATCACGTCATAGGTGGTCAATTTCCGTTGGTCGGGTCCAAACCCAAGCCCCGTCGACGCGTTTCCCTGGGGATCGATGTCCACGACGAGCGCGCGGTATCCCTTGTCCGCCAGCGCCGCTCCGAGGTTTATGGCGGTCGTGGTCTTTCCCACGCCCCCCTTCTGGTTGGCGATCGCGATGATTTTGGGCATTTGATTCTTCATTTCGGTTCGACTTTTGTGATCACGAGAAGCCTGCCGCCGCCGGACATCATACTTCGTTCCGTCCGGATTGAAAATCTCCACGATTCCGCCGCCGCGTCGACCTCGTCCCGCCAGGAGCGCCCTTTCGGAAAAAGCCCCCTGCACCTCTCCGCCCCGTGCCTCGCCTGGGCCTCCAACAGCTTGGCAAGGGGCGCCAGCGCCCTCGCGCTCAGCGTGCCGCATCCCTGCGGCGGCAAGGATTCCCATCTCGCGTCCAAGACGCGGAACGGCGTGGAGGTTTCGCGCGAGACCGTCCTCAGGAACGCGCACTTCCGGGAATCGGATTCCACCAGCGTCATGCGGCTCGGATCGTCCAGCTTGAACGCGCAGGGAACCGCCGGAAAACCTCCGCCGGAACCGATGTCGAGCCAAATCCCATCCGCGGCGGCGAACTCCGCGACCCGGAGGGAATCGGCGATGTGCCGGTCCCAGACCTCGGGGAGAGTCGACCGCGACACCAAATTGATCGCGCGGTTCCACTTCGCGAGCAGTTCCGCGAAGATTCGGCATTTCCCGGCAACTTCCGGGTCCAATCCGTCAAGCATCCGCCAGACGCTCCGAGCGCCGGACATGGGCCAGGATCAGGGTCAGCGCCGCCGGCGTCATTCCTTCGATCCGCCCCGCCTGGCCGAGGGTCTCAGGACGCGATTTGTCGAGTTTCGCCGAAAGCTCCCCGGACAAGCCCGACAGCTCGGCGTAGTCGAGGCTCCGGGGAATCCGAATCGCCTCGTCGCGGCGCATTGCTTCGATCTGGGCGGACTGACGGTCCACGTATCCGGCGTAACCCGCCTCGATTTCGATTTGGGCGAGCGCGTCGTCGGAAAGCGAACCACCGTCGACCAGCGGAAGAACCTCCCTCATCGAAATATTCGAGAATCCCAATAGATCGTAGGGTGTCCTTCTGCGCCCGTCCCGGCGGACGTCGATTCCCCTCTCCTTCAGTTCCGTCGGCGAGTGGGCGGATTCCCGAAATGCCGCCCTCGCCGCGGATACGCGGTCCATCCAAGCGGAAAAGTCGCGCCAACGCTCGTCGCCAACGCATCCGATTGACCGGGCTTCGGGAGTCAAACGCTGGTCCGCGTTGTCGATTCGCAGGTGCAGCCTGTGCTCGGCCCGGGAGGTGAACATGCGGTAGGGTTCCGTGACCCCCCGCGTCACGAGATCGTCGATCATCACGCCGATGTAGGAGGATCCCCGATCGAACGAGTGCGGGTCGCGTCCCCGAGCGGCGAGCGCGGCGTTCAACCCGGCGCAGAGCCCCTGCCCGGCGGCCTCTTCGTATCCCGTCGTGCCGTTGATCTGACCCGCCAGCCACAGACCCGGAAGATCGCGCAGTCCGAGGGTTCCGTCCAACGCCCTGGGGTCGATGTAGTCGTACTCGATGGCGTAGCCCGGCTGGATGATCCTCGCCTCTCCGAGCCCAGGAATCGAACGGATGTACGCCTCCTGAACATCGGCGGGCAGAGACGTGGACACGCCGTTCGGATAGACCGTCGGGTCGTCCAAACCCTCCGGTTCCAGGAACACCTGGTGCGAGGGCTTGTCCGCGAATCGGGTCACCTTGTCCTCGATCGACGGGCAGTATCGCGGACCCACCCCCTCGATGCGCCCCCCATACATGGCCGAACGGTCAAGATTGGCGCGGATGATTTCGTGGGTCGTCTCGTTGGTGTGGGTGATGGCGCACTCGACCTGCCGCGTGTCCGTGCCCCTCGTCAGGGACGAGAAAAAAGTCGGTTCCTCATCGCCGGGCTGCCGCTCCAATCCATCCCAGGCGATCGTGCGGCCGTCCAGCCTGGGCGGAGTTCCCGTCTTCAATCTGCCGATGGGCAGATCCAAGGAGCGCAGACGCCGCGACAACTCGTTCGCGGGGCTCTCCCCCATCCGCCCCCCGGAACGCGATTCGCCGCCGATGTGGATGACGCCGCCCAGGAATGTCCCGGTGGTGAGCACGGTGGCCCCGGAGCGAATCGCCGCCCCGTCCGAAAGCTCGACACCCACGCACCCGCCGTCCGCGACGAGCAGGTCCGCGACTTCCCCTTCGACGAGGACGATGCCTGAGCGTGAAATCTCCGCTCCCATTCCGCGCTTGTAGAGCGCGCGGTCGATTTGCGCCCGGGGGCCGCGGACCGCCGGCCCCTTCTTTTTGTTCAGGAGGCGGAACTGGATCCCCGCGCGGTCGGAAACCCTGGGCATGACGCCGTCGTAGGCGTCGATTTCGCGCACGATGTGGCCCTTCCCCAGCCCACCCACGGCGGGGTTGCAGGACAACGCGCCGACCGCGCCCGCC
>JANQKA010000547.1 GCA_028281405.1 Hasllibacter sp.
ATCCTTCGCCGTTCCGCGATCCGCGCCGCTTCCGCGACATCGAGCTCGAAGCGGGATTCCCCCACGTCCTCCGGATCGGAACCTTCAAGACAGGGGGCCCGTCGCCTGGTTGCGTGTTCAATGCCCCGACTCAAGCCGCGCGGGCGGGAGGGTATCGCCCGCGGGGGCTATTCCGCGGGAAATTCCGGTTCTCGCGGACAACGGATTGGACGTTCGAATCCGCCACGTCGCCTGGTTGTCCACGGAGCGCCACTCCCGTTCCCCGCCACCGACGGCGGGTCCGATCCTTCGGGGTGGGGCGCGCGCGAAGTTCCGCCTGTGACATGGGCGTCGTCCGGGATTCGGTGACGCGGGGCTTCCCCTCCGGGGATTTCCGCGCTTTTCCGCGGGTGTTGGCGGACGCCGCATGGCGCAAGCGTTGGTTTGCGATCGCGAAGCACTGTCGAATCGGCTTGAGCTTTCAGGGACAAGGAGGTAGATTGAAGGCGGCGCGGTTGCCGAATGCCCGAATAGGGCATGGATGTGAATCATGGAGACTCGGATGCGTGGGAAAGTCGCCGGAAATCCGGGAGATTCGAAAATCACGGGCGCGGACTTGGAAATATTTGTCCGCGCGCCGGAGGTCGTCGGGCGTGGCCGCGGGTCGGTGAACCGGACTTCGCCTGTTGCCGCCGCGCTGGCCGCGAAGGCGTTGAGCGCGGTGGATGCGGAATCGGATCGAGGCATTGACCCCGTCGATTCGGCCGACGTGTTCGCCGGCCCCGACGGGAGCGCTCCCGCCATCGCGGCGGCGCGCGCGGAGCCCTCGAAATTCTCGAAGATTGCCGGGGCCAACTTTGGCGGTGGGATCGCGATAGCTTCCGTCACCGCCGGAACGCCGATGATCGATGTGGCGGAGACCCACGCCTCGTGCCCAACGTCCGCGCGGGTTTCGGGCGTGGCGGCGAACTTGGGAGGAACTCCCGCGGATGCCTCCAACTTGCCCAACGACGTTCACGCGCCGATGGGTCCGTCAATCGAACCCGGTAACCCTAACCAAACGCTCGAAGTTTCCGGTTGCGGGCCGAGCGCGCGCATGACGACTTTCGTGGACGAGGTTTCGCCGGAAGCGGCCCGGATGGATCACTCCGAAGTTGGCGTGATCATCGGATCATCGACCCGTGCGGGTGGGCGTGAGGTGACCGCGGGAACCACCGGTCCGGGCGATTCGACGAGTGGCCGGACAATGCGCGTCAACGTCGCCGCGTATGCGAATTGGGTGCCCAAGTTGCAAAGTGGCCCGCGGGCGGGCGCGGCTCCGGTGGTCCTTCGCTTGGCCGGGGAAGACGACGCTGTCCACGGCGTGGGCGGTGAATCCGTGAAATCGGTTCCGCTGTGAACAACGAATCTCCGTGGTGAGCGAATGAGGAGAACCGCGATGGAGCGCGATTTTCAATCGAATGGGGTCGACGCCAGGAAGCCGCGGGCTTTCCTTGCCGGAACCGCGGTGGCTTTGGCCATTCCGGCCATGGCTGGACCCGCGGTGGCGCAAGAGGATGATTTCGTGACGGTCGACGTGCGGGGCGCGACGGTGGGACGTGACCAGAGCGGCGCGCTCATTGTGTCGATGCCCGGATCGGATCCCGTGGTGCTGCAGCCCGGCACATTTCGGATCGTGGATGGGGAGTTGCAGGTTCGGCCCGACCTGGCTCCGTCGCTCAATTTCACCAGGGGCTTCGACGCCTGGGACTTGATCAGCTTGGCGACCCTGATTGGCGCCTCCGGAAGCATAGCGGTTGGAGCCTTTGAGGAGGACCCCGGTGTTTCCGGCACGGGCGCGACCTTCGAGCCAAGGATGCTGAGGGTCGTTGTCTCCCCCGAGCTCGACGACGCCAGAAGGAATTTCGAGGCCAGGGGAACGGATGTCAACGGCGCGTTCAGCCTGTTGCCAAACAGGGGGGAATTCACCATGTACAGCGCGACTTTGGATGGCGGGGGGGATATATCCACGCTCGGCCTGACGCTGGACGCGCGAACCGGTGAATTCGGGGGAACGTTCACGGGAGCGTCGGACGTCGTGATGAATATCGTCGCCTCCAACGAAAGCGGATCAGAAAGGGCGGAAAGCACCTTTGAAATCGATGTGAACCGGGCCCCGGTGTTGAGGGGCGAAGAACTGCCCGTCGAACATTTGACTGTAGGCCCCGGGGCGGCGGTTTCCATCGACGCGGGCGGCAGGTTCGAGGATCCCGACGGGGGGGATTTGACATACAGGGCCACGGTGCAAGGGATTGGACTTGTGCCTCTCTCCCTGACGTCGGTGGGCCTCGAAATTGACTCGGAGGGCGTGATCACCGGGTCGTTCTTGGCGGGCGCGGACGCGACCATAAGCATTCAGGCCACGGATGCCAGCTTCGAATCGGT
>JANQKA010000572.1 GCA_028281405.1 Hasllibacter sp.
GCAAGGGGAGATATGCAGGGTGGAGCGTAGGTAGTCCTCGACCCGCTTGGGAGCGTCTCCGACGGTTGTGTTCATGAAGGAATAAAACATTTGCTTTCCGTTGGCCCCGCGCGGGAACGCTCCCGACCGTGATGTCCGCATATTCCCGCGCCCTCCGCGGGGACGGAATGCTGAACGCGCCACCCCGATGCCGGCGCGTATCGTGGATTGTGCGGTGAATTTCTGGTGTGTGCGGAGATCTCCTTTGACGGCGCGCGCGGCGAAGTGTCCCCGGTCTTGTCGGATCTGGTTCCGCACGGCTTGCGAGACTCCGGATGTACCAGCGGATTCCGGAAGATGGCATCGACGCAATAATCCGTCCGTGGCGCGAAGTTCTCCCGGCGTGGGCCCCGGACGGGGAGGCCGGGTTCCGGGGAGTCCCAATCCCTTGACGCGCTCCCGGAATCGACGGGAGCGATGCGGACGCCGCGGTCCGACGCTTCGGTTCCGGCGCCGCCATGATGAAGATGACGGAAAGAGGGCCGTGCCGCGCGCCCGGGCATGCCCATGAAGATTCGGCGCGGTGGCGGTGTTGGCCGAGAAGAGATCTCCATTCTGGTTCCTCCGATGTTACCAACGGTGAATTTGAATACTAACATTTCAAATGTTAGCGTTCAAATTCAATGTTGGCATCAAGGGATTGGGAGAGAGAGCACATCCGCGTTGGTCGATTCGCCCGCCGAATCACCGCGGCGGTTCACTCTCGGCATGGAAACCGCCGCCGCCCCGATGCGAAGGGACGGCGGCGGCGCGGGGTCGGTCGACAAACCGCCGGGTTTCGAGAAACCGCGGTGGAGTCGTGGTTGTCACCGCCTCCAATGAACCTGACGGATACAGGGCCTGGGCCCTCAGACAAGAACAGGTTCACGGGGCATTAAGCCACAACAAGGCGGGGACCGCAACGCGAATTTCCATCGGAGTCGATGTTCCGGGGAATCCGCCCGACGCCATCTCCTTCGCTGGCGGGGGCGCCCGGAATGGTATGGATTCGGCGTGTGGCGCGCCCGTCGGCGGGTGGAAATTGGCGCCCGCCGCGGCGTCGGTGGACGACGGGAAGGTGGCGGATGCCGCGCGGAATCGGTAATTTCCGCCGCCCGCGCCACATTCGGAACCCGCCGGGCCTCACGGAGGGCCGACCAATGGACGACATTCTGATCGACGCGCGGGAGGGCGACATGCGCGTCCTGACGCTCAACAGGCCCGCGCAGCGCAACGGGCTGTCGGTCGATTTGATGGACCGCCTGCTCGCCGCCGTGAACTCCGCGGCGGACGAAGCGGAGACGCGGGTCGTCGTCATCCGCGCCGAGGGCCCGGTCTTTTGCGCGGGCCACGACCTGAAGGAACTGACCGCCGCCCGCGCGGACCCGGATCGGGGGAGGGCGTTTTTTTCAATTGTCATGTCCAAGTGTTCCGACATGATGCAGTCCATCGTGCGGTGCCCGAAGCCGGTGATAGCGGAGGTTCACGCGATGGCGACCGCCGCCGGGTGCCAACTGGTCGCAAGTTGTGATCTGGCGGTGGCGTCCGAGGCGGCGAGATTCGCCACGCCCGGCGTCAACATCGGCCTGTTCTGCTCGACCCCGATGGTGGCGCTGAGCCGCAACGTCGGGCGCAAACGCGCCATGGAGATGCTTCTCACGGGTGAGCCGGTCGGGGCACGGCGGGCCGCGGAAATAGGCCTTGTGAACACCGTCGTGCCCGCGGAGGAACTGCGCGAAGCCACGACGGATCTCGCGCGGAAGGTCGCGGCTTCTTCGACCGCAACCGTGGCCGTCGGAAAGCGCGCGTTTTACGAGCAGGTCGAAATGCCGCTGGCGGAAGCCTACGATCACGCCCAGCGCGTCATGGTCGAGAACATGCTCATGCGCGACGCGGAGGAGGGCATCGGGGCGTTTCTCCAAAAGAGGCCGCCCGCATGGGAGGACCGTTGAGGCCCGGAGCGGTGGCGGGGGCGTTCAATCGGTGGACGGGTAGGCGCCGACCACGACCTGATCGAAGTCCATCACCGATCCTGTGACGACGCCCGACGCGCTTCCGAGGAAAAACGCGGTCTGGCGGGCGACCTCCTCCGGCGCGACCAGCGCGCCGAAAGGACTGTTCGCCGTGGCCCGCTCCGGCCAGTCGCCGCCCTTGCAAGGCGGAG
>JANQKA010000560.1 GCA_028281405.1 Hasllibacter sp.
GACAGCAGCATCAGCCACCCCAGACGCCCCGCCTCGCCGGATATCCCCTCGCCGTCCATGCGCATGTGGGACAAGGCCCAAAGGTTCACGGCGACGACCGCCTCGGCGACCAACAGCAGGTAACCGAGCACCCCCAGCACCCAGTAGAGGAAGGGAAGGATTGGAAGTATGAAGCTCAGCGTCACGCCCGCCCCCAGGAAAATCGAATAGACCGGAAGCAGTGCCACCGCCGCTCCGCCGCCCGTGAGCGCTCCGCTCGCGGCGGTGGCGAACAGAATTCCGCCGCCCATCGAAACCAGCCAGTGGCCGAGCGAGATCAAACCGACCATCGGATCGCCTCCCCCCGACCCCGGATCGAAAAATCCCAGCAACACCCGCGTCCCCTTGAGCATCAGTTCCTCGGGCACGACCATCCGCCAGAACCAGCCCGCGTCGGAGCCGGGTGAATTGCCGCCCTCGGTCAGGACCGCCGTGGGAACATCGTAGCCGAGCGCGGCCAACTCCACCGCTGAGGTCCGGAACAGGCCCCGGTATTTCCACATCGCCTTCACCGATTGCCCGACAGACGGCAAATCCTCCGCGTCGTTCCACGGAAGGAGACGGAACCAGCCCGGACGCCCGTCCCCGACGCGTCCGAACACGCCGGCCGGCCAGAGGGACATCGTGAAGTAGTTCAGCCCGCTCGTCGAACCCCGCGCGTCCGTGAGGCTGGAGAGTTCGTTGTTGATCTTGGCCATCAGGATGTACCATGATCCCGCACCCATCCAACCTTCCCCGTGACACGCGACGGACGCGGCCCGGTTGGAAGGGGCGTTGTGGGATCCATCGTCCGAGAAGCAGGTTCCCGAGCCCGAGATGCGGTTCAGGAGCGCGTCGCGCGCCCGGGAGGCTCCGCCGGCGTCCCTGGTCGCGAGCGTCCTGATTTCCCCGATCAGCGAGGCCAACCGTCCCGCCGCTTCCGTGTGAGCCTCCGCGAGTTCTCCGGCGATCGAGGGCGGAGAGATGTCGCTCGTCATCATCGGGACGTACAGGGAGTCCGTGATGGTCCGCATGTCCTCCGCCACGCCCAGCATGATGTCCCGGTGTCCGTCGCGGAACACGGCCAAAAGCCGCCGCGCCCCGGCTTCGGTCATTCCCGCGCCGGCGACAGCCGCCCCGCCCGCTCCCTCGATGATGTTTTCCAGATAACGCGGAACGCGCGGTGTCGACCACCCGCCGCAAACGCCGTGATCCAGCCAACGCGAGCCGTCATTGATCGCCGACTCGTAGTGGCGGCGGCTTTCGCCGCCGTCGTCGGCGATCGTGTATTCGACCCTGGCGTTCGGGTTCGCGATGACGACCTGCGCCTGAAGCGCGCTCATGCAGGCGGCCTGCTCGTACATCGAGGCCATCAGCCCAGTGTCGAAGCCCGTCACGGGAGCGGCGATGGGAACGTCCCCCGAGATGACCGCGCCCGCCGCCGCGGTCCAGACGGCCGAGGCCATGCTCATGCCTCCCCTCGCGACGTAGGCGACTCCCGTCTGGGCGAGATTGTAGCCGTTGTTGACGGGAACCAACATGCCGATCGCGAAGATGACCCTGAGCGGAGCCCAAAGGGATGACCAGCGGGATCCGAGAACCTGGCCCTCGTGGGCGGACTGAAG
>JANQKA010000611.1 GCA_028281405.1 Hasllibacter sp.
TGCGGGCGTACAATCGAATCGTCATGGAGGTGCACGCCCCCAGGCCGGCGGCCACGAGATTGTAGGGAGTGAGGCCGCGGTTGGTTCCTCCCACGCTGGCGGGCTCGTCCGCGAGCAGCTGGTGCGTTCCAGTCGAAATGTCCTGCAGGAATCCCGCCGGATCGGATTCGGAGACGCGGACGATGCCTTCCGGCGCTCCCTCGGGAGGCTGAGGTTGGACGATGTCGAGATACCGTTGCGACCATGCCGCGATGACGCCCGCCGCGTATTCGGCGTCGGCGCCGTTGGTGACGAGATGGTCGGCGTTGTCGAGGGTGACGAAGCTCTTGGGGTGCTTGGCGTGGGTGAAGATGTCGGCCGCGTTCTCGATGCCGACGACGCTGTCGAGCGGGGCGTGCATGACGAGAAGAGCCGCCTTCATGCGCTTCAGGCAATCCCCCAGGCGCTCGGCCTCCACGTTTTCAACGAAATCGCGGGTGATTTCGAACGGCCTGCCGCCGAGATCCACGACGGCCCGGCCTTCGGCGCGGATCGTCTCAAGGGCGCCGCCGAAATTGTGGGTGACGTGGCCGGGTTCGAACGGGGCACCGACGGTGACGACGGCTTTGACCGTGGGGAGGTCCGGCGCGGCGCGCAGGACCGCGGCGCCGCCGAGGGAGTGACCGATCAGGAGGCCGGGGGCATGGCCCTTGCCCTCCAACCATTGGGCGGCGAGGCGGAGATCCTCGACGTTGGAGCTGAAATTGGTGTTGGAGAATTCTCCTTTGGAGTGGCCCAACCCCGTGAAGTCGAAGCGCAGCACCGCCAAACCTTCAGCGGCCAGGCGCTGGGCGATGCGGCGCGCGGCCGGAATGTCCTTGGAGCAGGTGAAGCAGTGCGCCATGAGCGCCGCTCCGAGCACGGGGCCATCAGGCAGGTCGAGGCGGGCGGCGAGTTGATCGCCGTTGTGTCCTTCGAAGGTGATGCGTTCGGTCGGCATTTGGTTCTCCCTTGGATCCCGCCCAAGATGACACGGGTGCGGATTGTGGCAAGTGCCGTCACCGCGATGTACGGGCGGGATCGCGGTGACCGCCCGCACGGGGCGATGGATCGGATCATCAAGGCGGGTAACTTACGGGACCGTCCGCGCGGAGTCCACCGACATATCGCCCTCTCCCCCGTCACGCGGGCATGTGCACGTTTGAAGGCACTTGGGGCCTGTTGACACTCCGACATGTCCCCGGATTTACCCGCATTCGCAACCGGGCAATGTTTTCCCTTTGGCCTCATGCCGGGCCGCGGAGCCGCCGCGGGTGGGGGCGCCCGTAGGACACCGCCTCGCTCCGCCCGTCGCGTCTCCCGATCTGTCGATGGATCGGCACGCAGTCCTCATGGTTCGACGTCCGCCAGCGGCGGCGCGCCGAACGCGGGTGTTCGTGGCCGTGGCCGTGGAGATCCGTATCGCCTCCGATCGACTTCGGCCCGCGCCGGATGTCCGGGGTCGAGGAGCGTCGTCAATCCTCTCCCATTAGGGCGGGGTCGAACGGATAACTCGTGAGGTTTTCGTAGCCGTTCTCGGTGATCAGCACCTGTTCCTCCAACTTGATCGAGAAGTCGCCTCCCTCCGGAGAGGCGAGAACCTCCACGCAGAGAGTCATGCCCGGCCGCAGCTCGTAGTCGAACGCCCCTTCGACCGCCTTGTCCGGATAGGCCACCAGGGGCCATTCGTCGCAGAGGCCGACACCGTGCATGAGGCAACCATACTTCTGCTTCTGCATGTTGTCGGGAAGGCGGTGGCAGCGGCGGGATATCTCGGGGATCGGCACGCCGGGAGCGAGGAGATCCATGTTCGCGAAGATGTGCTCGACGGCGATTTTCATCGCATCCACCATGTCGGGCCGCGGCTTGTCCGGTCCGATCCACCAAGTGCGGGAGATGTCCGTGCAGATGCCGTAGGCGCCGACGAGGTCGGTGTCGAATGCCACGATTTCGTTGGTCCGGACCTCGCGCGGGCCGCACTCCTGGAACCAGGGGTTGGTGCGCGGGCCCGACGTGAGCAGTCGGGTTTCGATCCACTCGCCGCCGCGGCGGATGTTTTCGGCGTGGAGCACGGCCCAGATGTCGTCCTCGGTCATGCCTCCTTTCGGAACGCCCCCGCGGGCGGCGTCCTCCATCGCGCGCATCGCCTTTTCGCAGGCCAGGATCGAGCACCGCATCGCCTTGATCTCGTCATCGCCTTTGATTGATCGGGCCTTCTCCGTGCACTCCTCGCCGGGCAGGACCTCGAAGCCCGCCGCTTCGAGGGACCGCAGGCCGTGAAGCATGATCTTGTCCACCCCGATCCGGGTTTCCCCGCCTCCATGCTCGGCGATCAGATCCCGCACCTGTGCGGAGAGGGCGTCCGCGGCGGCGCCGATCCTGTCTCCGCGGTCGAAGTAAAAGAGGTCCGCCCCCGACCGCGCTTCCCGGACGAACGGATTGAATTCCGAAAGAAAGGGCGAGTTCTTGTAGTCCCAGATCACCATGTGTCCGTCGGCGCAGAGAAGCACGGCGCGGAACGGGTTGTGTGTGTTCCACAGCTGCATGTTCGTCGAATCGGTGGCGTATCGGATGTTCAGCGGGTCGAACATCAACAGCCCTCCCCATCCGCGCTCGGCCACCGCCGCGGTCAGACGCTCCCACCGGAAGCGGCGCATGGCCTGTAGATCCGGTAGTTCGAGGCCCGCAGCTTCCCATTCCCGGAAGGCGAGCGGGGTTGGGCCGATTTCGACCCTCCCGGCGATGTTGGGCGTATTGTCTCCAAGAAGGACTCCCCTCGAGGGGTCTATCTTGCGCTGGTCGCGGAAGTGGGTGTTCATTCAAGGGCCTCCCGGGGCCATATCGGCGGAGGCGGAGCGGGCCGTCCGGCCGGTTTGCGACATCAAATGCGACATGGAGCGCGGATGAATGTAATTCGTCCACGGGCGGAGGGAACCGCCGCCGCGGCGGGCCACCGGAGTCCGTCATTCCGCCCGCGACGGTGGCCGCGGTGACGGTGTTGAACGCCCGTCCACGGGAACTGCCGTGGATGTCTCCCGCGACGGACAGGCTGCCGGGAACGCAGCCTGTTTCGGATGGGGACTGGCTGCGGGTCGAGGACAGCTACGCGGGTCAGATGGCCGAGCGCCGCCGTTTGATCTCCGAGCGGCGCGGGGAGGTGATCGCGTCGGTCGACGGCGCGGAGGAGGGGGTGGCCGAACTTTCGCGCGTGGTGCTCGAATTTCTGCGCGGGCGCGGGGACTTCGTGGTGGAGGAGGGCTTGGTGCGTTGCCCCGATGGAGTCGTGGTGCCCGTTGACCGGGAGGATCCGCTCGGAACCCTCGGCGGGATCGCGCAGGAGGATTTGTGCCTTCTGCGCAAGCACGGGGAAGTCTGGCGGCTGGACGCGGCCGTGCTCTGTTTTCCAGCCGGATGGATGCTTTCCGAGAAGATCGGCGGTGATCTCGCGGGCATCCACGCGCCGGTGAGGGAGTATGATTCGGACGTGGCGCGGCGCGTGGCGAGGCTGTTCGACGGATTGCGTCCGGAGCGCCCGATCTGGCGGGTGAACGCGCTATTGTACGATGAACCGGAATTGCACCAACCAAGGTCGGAACGCGACCGCCGCGATCGGCCGACGGGCGCGGCGGCATACGTGCGTTCGGAGCGGCAGTGCTTGAAGAAGCTTCCCGAAAGCGGAGCGGTGGTGTTTTCGATCCACACGTATGTGACGCCGACGGTCGCGCTCGCGGAGTCGGATCGCGCGGCATTGGCGGAGGGTCGACCCCGCGTTGGCTGACGGTGGACCGGCGGCTTCCATGCCGCCCGGGGCGGGGCGGCGCCCGGAGATTCCTCCCGAAGGCGATTCGGTGGCGTGTTCGAATCATGCGCGCGCGGTTCGGCTGAGGTTACCCCGGTGAGTTCAAGACGGCATCACATTCAATTCACGCGCGCGGGTTCGATCGCGTGGAATCGGCTGTGGGAGATCCCGGCGGGCGGGTCTCCGCGGGCGTCGGCTTCCATGCGGACCGGAGGAGGAGCGCGAAATGTCTCCCGAAGGAGGAACGATGGCGCATTCGAATCATGCGGGCGGGGCCGATCGAGCGGCAATGGCGGTGGGCCGATCCCGCGCGCGTCGGCTTCCATGCGGATCGGAGGCGGTGCCCGAAACCTCACGAAGGTGGTTTGGTGGCGCGTTCGAGCGGCGCTCATGAGATTCCTGCGAACCGTCCGTGGCGCCGCTCGCGGGAAGGTTGAAATCCGGTCGCGGGGGTGAGGTTCATCGGGCGGGGATGCTTCCATGTGGCCGGGGGCGCCGCCCGAAAAAGATCTTCCGGCGGAGCGGCCCACGACGACGCGCGGCCGCCGCGCGCGTTCCGCCCCGGTCGGATGCCCCGAGGCGCCGGCGATCCCGGACGCCGGACGCGCCGGGAGGGGACGCGAACGCGGAAGGGCGTCCCGACGGTCGCCCTTCCGATCATCATTCCGACTGGATCAGCAGCTGTAGTACATCTTGAATTCCATCGGATGCGGGGTGTGCTCGTAGGCGTGGATCTCCTCCCATTTCAGATCCATGTAGCCTTGGATCTGGTCGCGGCTGAACACGTCGCCGGCGAGCAGGAAGTCCATGTCCGCCTCCAACTCGTCCATCGCCTCGCGCAGGGAAGCGCACACGGTGGGGATTCCCGCCAGCTCCTCGGGCGGCAGATCGTAGAGATCCTTGTCCATGGACGGCCCCGGATCGATCTTGTTCTGGATGCCGTCGATGCCGGCCATCAGCAGCGCGGCGAACGCGAGGTAGGGGTTCGCCGCCGGATCGGGGAAGCGGGCCTCCACGCGCTTAGCCTTGGGGCTTTCCGCCCAGGGGATCCGCACGCAGCCGGAGCGGTTGCGGGCCGAGTAGGCGCGCAGCACCGGAGCCTCGAAGCCCGGAATCAGCCGCTTGTAGGAGTTGGTCGACGGGTTGGTGAAGGCGTTGAGCGCCTTGGCGTGCTTCAGGATGCCGCCGATGTACCAAAGGGCCTCGTCGGAGAGGTCGGCGTATTTCGAACCCGCGAAGAGCGGTTTGCCGTCCTTCCAGATGGACTGGTTGACGTGCATGCCGGTGCCGTTGTCGCCGGCGATCGGCTTCGGCATGAAGGTGGCCGACTTGCCGTACGCGTGGGCCACGTTGTGGATCACGTACTTGTACTTCTGCAACTCGTCGGCCTGCTTGGTCAGCGAGTTGAAGATCAGGCCGAGCTCGTGCTGACAGGACGCCACCTCGTGGTGGTGCTTGTCCACGTTCATGCCCATCCGCTTCATGGTGGACAGCATCTCCGAACGCAGATCCTGGGCGGCGTCGACCGGATTCACCGGGAAGTAGCCACCCTTGACGCCGGGCCGGTGCCCCATGTTGCCCATCTCGAATTCGCTGTCGGTGTTCCACGAGGCGTCGTCGGCGTCGATTTCGTAGGACACCTTGTTCATCTCGACGGCGAAGCGCACGTCGTCGAACAGGAAGAATTCGGCCTCGGGGCCGAAGAAGGCGGTGTCGCCGATGCCGGTCGCCTTGAGGTACTCCTCGGCGTTGCGCGCGGTGCCGCGGGGGTCGCGCCCATACCGCTCGTCGGTGTCGGGTTCGAGCACGGTGCAGTGCAGGCAAAGGGTCTTCTCCGCGTAGAACGGATCCATGTAGGCGCTGTCCGGATCCGGCATGAGCTTCATGTCGGACTGGTCGATGGACTTCCAGCCGGCGATGGAGGAGCCGTCGAACATCAGGCCCTCCTCGAGGAAATCCTCGTCGACCTGGTCGCTCATGACCGTGATGTGCTGCAGCTTGCCGCGTGGGTCGGTGAAGCGGATGTCGACGTAGTCGACATTTTCGTCCTTGATGAGGGTGAGAACGTCGTCGTTGTTCATCTTTTTGATTCCTTGTGTGGGTGTTGAGGGGTTCGCGCCGCGCTCAGAGCGCGACGTCTCCGGTTTCGCCGGTGCGGATGCGTATCGCCTGCTCTACGGGCGAGACGAATATTTTGCCGTCGCCGATCTTGCCGGTGTTGGCGGTGGTCGTGATGGCCTCGATCGCCGTGTCGACCAGGTCGTCGGGGACGACGAGTTCGAGCTTCACCTTCGGCAGGAAGTCCACCACGTATTCGGCTCCGCGGTAGAGTTCGGTGTGGCCCTTCTGACGGCCGAAGCTTTTGACCTCGATCACGGAGAGCCCCTGAACCCCGACGCCCTGCAGGGCCTCTTTGACCTCGTCCAGCTTGAAGGGTTTGATGACGGCTTCGATCTTCTTCATCGGGATTCGTCCTCCGGTTTTGTCTTTGGTCGCGAATGACCACTCCTCCGGGATGTGGCAACTCCGGGTGCGCGGAATCGCGGCGCGGAGGGGCGGAAAGACGGCGCGCGGAGGGATTATAGCAAAAATTTAGGCGCTTTGCACAAAAAATAGGCGAAAGCGGAAACGCGGACGTTGCCCGAGCCGCCCGCGTCAACGGGCGCGGTCGCGGTGTTTTCCCGATTCGTTCCCTGCGGGGACGGTGGCGGACCGCGTGCGTTTCCTCGTGGAATGGTGGTGATTCGAATCGCGCCTCGACGGGGCGGGGTTCCAACTTCGCCATCGAATCCCACCCGTCCATTGGCCCGACTTCCCGCGGCGCCGGGGGAGCGATCCGGTGATTCGGCTCGCGCAGAGATGGCGGGCGGCGGGTTCGGCGTCACCTCGGCCTTGGATATTCAGCCTCTCCGGGCGTCCGGTTTCCGTGGCGCGGCGGAAGCGTCGCCGCGGAAAGCCACGGATCCCGATCCGTCCAAACGTCCGACGCGCGGGAGAGGCCATCGCCGCGGTCGCCGGATTTTCGAAACCCGAGGGGAAGCCGATTCGTCCTGATTCGCGGAGTCCGAATCGATCTCTCGGGAGCGTCCGTCTCCGCGGTCGCCGGATTGTCGAGACCCGATGGGAAGCCGATCCGCCTGATTCGCGGAGTCCGAATCGATCTCTCGGGAGCGGGCATCGCCGCGGCCGCCTGATTTCGCGACCCGCGGGGGGCTGGTCCGTCCTGATTCGCGTAGGCCGAATCGATCGCGCTGGAGCGGCCATCTCCGCGGTGGCCTGATTTCGCGACCCGAGGGGAAGCCGATTCGTCCGGAGTCGCGAGGCAGAATCAATCGCTCGGGAGCGGGCATCGCCGCGGCCGCCTGATTTCGCGACCCGCGGGGATGCCGATCCGGCCTGATTCGTGTAGGCCGAATCGATTGCGCGGGAGCGGCGACCGCCTCGGTCGCCTGATTTCGCGACCCGAGGGGAAGCCGATTCGTCCTGATTCGCGGAGACCGAATCGACCGCGCGGGAGTGGCCATCGCCGCGGCCGCCGGATTTCGCGCCCCGCGGGGAAGCTGATTCGTCCGGAGTCGCGTAGAACGAAGCAATCGAGCGGGAGCGGCCATCGCCGCGGTCGCCGTATTTCGCGCCCCGCGGGGAAGCTGATTCGTCCGGAGTCGCGTAGAACGAAGCAATCGAGCGGGAGCGGCCATCGCCGCGGCCGCCGTATTTCGCGACCCGAGGGGAAGCCGATTCGGTCTCCGCGAATCAGGACGAATCGGCTAAGT
>JANQKA010000620.1 GCA_028281405.1 Hasllibacter sp.
GGCGTCGCGATGACCGATGAGGCAAACACGGAAACCGCCGGAGTCGCGATCACCGGCTGTTCCGGGCGCATGGGGCGGATGCTCATCGCCGCCGTGGAGGAACACCCGGATCTTCATGTCGCCGGCGCGGTGGAACGGCCCGGACACGATTGGATCGGGCGGGATCTCGGCTCCGCGCTGGATCGACCCGAATCGGGCGTCGTGGTGACCGACGACCCGGTCGACGGATTCGCCCGGGCGCGGGTTGTGATCGACTTCACCGCGCCGGAGGCGACGATGGAATTCGCGAAAATCGCCGCGCAGGCGCGGGCCGTTCACGTCATTGGAACCACGGGCATGACGGATGCGCAGGTGGCCGGGTTGGAGCCCGCGTCGCGGCACGCGGTCATCGTCCGCGCCGGCAACATGAGCTTGGGAGTGAACCTCCTCACGGCGTTGACCCGAAAGGTCGCCGCCGCGCTGGACGCGGATTTCGACATCGAAATCGTGGAGGAGCACCACCGGCACAAGGTGGACGCCCCATCGGGGACGGCCCTCATGCTGGGGGAGGCCGCCGCCGAGGGGCGCGGCGTCTCCCACGCCGACGTTGCGGACCGGGGCCGGGACGGGATCACCGGCGCGCGGAAGCGGGGGGACATCGGCTACGCGGTTGTCCGCGGAGGCGGCGTCGTCGGGGAGCACCAAGTGATATTCGCGGCCGAGAAGGAAATCGTGCGGTTGAGCCATTCGTCCTTGGACAGAAGCCTGTTCGCCGCCGGCGCCGTCAAGGCCGCCGTCTGGGGCCTCGACAAGAAACCGGGGCATTATTCGATGCTGGACGTCCTCG
The DNA here is from genome assembly GCA_028281405.1 of Hasllibacter sp. Lineage (GTDB taxonomy): Bacteria > Pseudomonadota > Alphaproteobacteria > Rhodobacterales > Rhodobacteraceae > JANQKA01. Next base: position 827 of record JANQKA010000620.1, read on the forward strand.
GGCTGGAGTGATTTTCGGCGCCGCACAGTCGAGACCATCGGAAGGTTCCGCACGGACCCGAGAATTGTTCCCGCCGAGCCCGGACCCTCATAGCCCAACGAAACTTCCGCTCACGTCTTCCCCGCTGTTCCCTCCCACGGCCCGGGTGCGCGTCCGCTTCCGGCGACCTGGGCGAGGCGCGATACGAAACCGACGCTGGCGGGGGGGCGCCCGTCCGGGTCGGGAGCGGTCCGGCGGGGATAAACCGTCAGCCGACATCATGTCCCCGTCTGACCACTCGGCATTCCGGGTTTCCGGCCAAGAAGAAGCGGTTCGACCTTGGATCCTTCGGAATCCACCCATGAAGTGGATGGAAGGGTTGTTTCCGGTGAAGCGGGCACATATTCTTGGCGGGAGAAAAGCGCCAGCGGGAGACGAACGATGGAAAAATGTGAAATCGTGCTCGCGGCGTTCGCCGCCGGTGGCGAGAACGCCGGGTATTCCCCGGTTCAAGTTCAGAAGGTTCTCTTTCTGATCGACCGCAAGGCGGCGGAGCTCGTCGGCGGGCCGCACTTCGACTTCGTGCCGTACGACTACGGCCCCTTCGACCGCGGCGTGTACGACGTGATCGACGAACTTGCGGCCGATGGGCTGGCCGAAAAGCGGGATTTGGGCAGATACCGGGAGTACGCCCTGACTTCCGATGGCTACGCGCGCGGCCTCGCCGAACTCGATGGGTTGGACGAGAGGTCGCGAAACTATCTGAGGCGCCTGGTCAAGTGGGTGAGGGATCTCACCTTCGAGCAACTGGTGTCGGCGGTATATAAGATGTATCCCGACATGCAAGTGAACAGCATCTTCCGCGCATGACGATCGTTGTGGCCTTCCATCTCGGCGATGGGGTTGTTGTCGACGCCGACAGAATGTTGACCTCCACGATCGGAGGATTTCCACCCGCGCGCCACTAAGGGAAAAAGCTCTTCACGATCGGTGTCCGGAGGATATTCGCTTACGCCGGTGATCAAGATCTAGGCGAGAGGTTTCGGTATGAAGCCGAAGGGCCACTTCTGGACAAGGACGAAGTTCGCCGGTGGCACCCGATGGATTACCCTTCCATGCTGGTTCGGGCGGGGGGCGCCCACTTCCAAAATACGGGAATCAACCCTCCCGTGGATTTATGCCCGGTTCTGGCCTACATGCATGGCGGCGTTCCCCGCTGCTGCGTTTTTGAGGGACAATTGCAACCCCGGTTGTTGGACCGCGACCATTTCCACGTCTCGGTGGGCAGCGGGACAATATCGGCGGATCCCTTCCTACGTCTCCTTTCCGATATCTACTGCCGGAGCGGGCCGCCGAACGTCCGGGAAGGAGGATTTCTCGCCGTGTGGGCTGTTGATTACGCCATCCAAACCTCTCCCGGAGGAGTGGCGAAGCCTATCCGCGTCGCGACGCTCGAACAAGAGCGGGATCGCGGATTCGTCGCGCGGGAACCGCGGAATGCTGAAATCGCACAACACCGATGGATGATCAATAAGATTTATGGGTTTATCCGCGATGGGACAAAAGTCGTCGGGACCTCTTCCGTGTTCGGCGATTTTCCGCCGTTCCCTGATTTCGACGAAGCCTGAAATCTCCTTGCCCGCGCCCAAGGCCGCGACACGTTAAATTCGGCCGACCCGCCATCCAATTCAGCCCCATTCACGGCCGTGCGTTGATTTTGCCTCAACCCGATCCCCTTCGCGGACGCGCGTGATGCGGACCTCCGCCGCAAACCAGAGGAGTGGGCATTGGATGGCGCGGCCGCATGCACAGGGATATCTCGACGCAATTTAGGATGCATGACAACTACGGAGAGATGCGTCCTCGCGCACGTGGATATCTCGATGGCGGGAAGGGGCGCCGCGCGATGGTATGTGGCGCGGCTGTGCGCGCAAGAATATCTCACCGCCCGAACGAGGCTTGGATAGCTGAACGCCGGTGCGGCCGCGCGCGCGGGGCGGTCAAGTCACAGCCCGTTTGCGACGAGCCACTCCTCGGGGGGAAGCGCGCGGTGCCATGCGTCCGGTGAAACCGCCTACGGAACCACGCGAACAAGTTCGCCCGCCCGTTCGCGGTCCCCGCCGCTCCCGCCCGCCCGCTCAACGATCCGCCGCGCGAGAGTTCCGCCGACACCTCCGGAATTTCCAAGGGATTGATGTGACCCGCGGTTCGGGAGGTCAGCCAGTGTTCCGATTGAACCCGAATCATCCGGTCGAGCGAGTAGGCGTTCCCGTGGATGATGTCCGGACGGAAATTCCGCCCCGCGTCCGCGGCCGCGATCATGAACGGAAGGTAAATGGGCATCGCGCACAACCCCGCCACGGAAAGCGCCTCCCGCCGCTGTTCCGGCGACATGTGGGCGAAATTCCCCTGTTCCAGGAAGAGTTTGGCGAGTTCGGCCTTCGCGAAGAAACCGGGACCGACGAGCGGCAGGCTCTTCGAGATCGGGACGCGCTTCGCGAGAAGGCCGAAGGGGTCGACGTGCGGATAGGACACGGCACCCGCGAACGCGTTCATCTCCTCGCGCCGCCAAGACGGGACCGCGAGGAGGATCGCGAGGAAATTGACCGCGGCCAGCAGGGATTGGGCCCGCTCGCGGTCGGCGCTTGATTCGCTTTGATTCTCCGACATCGCCTTCATCCCCTGTGTTCACAGGGTGCCGGATGGATGCGCGCGGTGATTCCCGCTCCGCGGCGCCCTTCGACGTTTCCGGACGGTGATTCGGTTCCGCGCTCGACGCGCATGGCGGGTCGCCCGAGCGCCCGCCCGTGAGACGGGCGGGCGGCGCGTCCGCGGAAACGGGATGGAACGTGATTCGGGCCTTGGCGAATCAGGAAGGGTCCGCGCGCATTTCAAGCCTCCTTCTCAAGCGGTTGGTCGGGCGCCGCTCCCCTGACGCCATTTGGCCGCCTTCCGGGCGCGCTGAACGAGGTGTGCGGAGGATGGCTGGGTTATCCACATAAAACCGCCAGATTCGCCGAATTTCACCCTTTCGCGTTGGATACCGCCGTCGCCCGTGAACGGTCGTCCGGCTATCGATACCCCGAAACGAATCAGAAACATGCGTGGGTGCCCCGACGTGGCTAAAAAGAAATTCCCCGCTGTTGAGAGCACTGACAATTTCACTATTTGTATATCTCGGGTTAGCATCTGCAG
>JANQKA010000635.1 GCA_028281405.1 Hasllibacter sp.
CGTCCATGCGCCCGGCCGAAGCGTTTTCGACAACGCTGATCGTTGAGGTGTCGAAGGTGACGCCGTCGAGGGGCGTGTCGGGATCCTCGCCGAACCGGAGCGTTTCAATGCTGGTCAGAACGTTTCTGCCGTAATCCGCCGGGTCTCCGTCATTGGATTTGTGCAGCACGATCACCCGCTCGTCCGGCGTGTCGGCGTCGGTTCTCCAGATTCGATAATCCTCCCGGGATCCTTCGAACACCGCGGTGTCGTCGCCCGGGCCGCCATCGATGGCGTCCGCGTCCCGCCCGACATGTATCGTGTCGTCGCCTTCAAGCCCTCTCAGGGTTTGCAGGCCGTTTCCGGCGTGGATCGTGTCGTTGGCTTCCGTTCCTTCAACATCCATTACGCCATCCTGGGCATCAATGATGTTGTTTGACGTGGGCGCGCTTCCCCCTCCGCCTCCGCCGTCTCCGCCGCCACACCCGGCCAGGACCGCGGAAGCCGCCATCGCCAAATTCGCGTGGCCCTTCCGCCCCCGGGCCTTGGCGTGCAAGGAGCTGTTGCCCAGGAGAACTCCGGGATGAATCACGTCTTGCCCCCTCGGATGAAATTCGACGTGAAAGGCGTTGGGGAGCTCCCCGCGTCATCCGCGCCATGACGCTCAAACACGGGAAGCACTCCCCCTCCGCCGTCAATCACCGCGGGACCGGACGATTACCCCCGGCGACCGCGGGATCCATCATTGAGCCGTCTCCCCGCTGACCCGCAGATCATAGGAAAAGTGTTGATGCGGCGTATTGTAATGGACCACGGGATTGCCGTCACCGTCCAAGAGAGGGTTTCCATGTTCGTCGAGGGGTCTGAAGGGAACCAACTCCCCCGTGCCGTCGCCCCACCAGAACGACATGTTCACCCTCGCCTGTCCGTATCCCCGTTCGGGCCCGTAGTTGAACGTGGCCGCCGCGATTCCGTTGCGGTCCACGCCGTCCACGTTGATTGGAATGGCGAAGTCGTAGTCGGAATTGGACACTCCTTGACTCCAAATGGAGTAGTCCCGGTCGAACATCAACCGATGATCAGCGAGATTGGACGATCCCGCGGAGTCCACTTCCACGCCTTCGGGTGGAGTGAAGAACACCTCGCCGCGTTGAAAATCGTAGTGGATCGCTCCGTTGGAACGCCCCCGCCAATAGGCGAAGCCGTGCGAGGATTGGCGTTCGTAGATCGCCACCCTGCTTTGTTGCATCCAATCGCTCCGCGAGACCTCCGCCGACGGATCATGGACTTCCCTGAAAATGTCCGTGGGAATGTTGTTGGCGATGACCCTTCCGTGGCCGTGGTCCTCGGGGAAGTCCAAGGTCAGGTTGAGGCGGGGGTCGGTCGGGTTCAGAACCGCCTCGAACACGACGCCCGTGGCGTTCGCGTTCTGATCCGCGCCGTCGGGAACGACCTGGATGCCCGAGTAGGACACGACGGGGAAACCTTCCGAGTTGCGCCGCGATTCGGCGGGAGCGGGAAGCGTGCTGAACGCCCCGCGCTCGTGTTCAAGCGCGAAGTTCACATCTTGGTGCGAGGAACCTCCGCAGCCGCTCATTCCCGCGGACGCGGCAATGACGGCGAGGGACGTGAGAAGCCTTTGCATGGTTTTGTCCTCATCTGGTCAATGCTTGCACCGGCAAGATAACACGGGACAACACCCGCGTCAATCCGCGCCGCTCACCGCCACCCGCTTGCGGCGGGCGGCCCCCGCTCCGACGCCACCCCGGGGGAGCGGCGCCCACCGCGCATATGCCGCGCGGGGTGGCCATGGGTGTCGCGGGCCGCGACGAATCCCATGCGCCGGCGCGAACGCCCCACGGACGGGAATGACCCAGACCTGTTCACATTCATTCCTTCGTATCCGGCATCCCCGCGGGGTTCCGGCGGGCCGCGCGGCTTGGTCACCGGGCATGGACCGGTCGAGCGACAAGATTGGCGGGCCGTGGAATGGAGGGTCGACTTGGCCGGCGGGCCCGGGCCCGGCGGAGCCGCTTCTTCGGGGGCCGCTGACCGGTGGAATGGTTTGGATGGTGGAATGTGGAGCGGACGGGCGTCCAGGATCGGCGGCTCCCGACGGAAGGAGCTGCTTGGTTGGAGGTTGTTGGCGCGGCTTCGCCAAGGGCAGCGGACGGGAGGAATCGTTTGTTGGCGACCCGTGGACCGATCGGACGGCATGATTGGGTGCCGCGGGTGGAAGTGACGGCTTGGCCGGCTGGGCGGGGACTGGCGGAGCCGCTCCGTCGGTGACCGCGGACGGGGCAATGGTTTGGGCGACGGGACGTGGAACCACTGAACGGCCCGACCGATTGGTCGCGGAAGGGTGTGGCGGCATGGCCGCCTGGCCGGGAACCGGCGGAGCCGCTTCGTCGGTGACCGCGGACGGGGCGGTGGATTGGGCCACGGAACGTGAAATGGACGAACGGCCCGGCCCAGTGTCCCGGATCGATGGGACGGCATGGCCGCCTGGCCGGAGACCGGCGGAGCCGCTTCGTCGGTGACCGCGAAGGGGCGGTGGACTGTGCCACGGAACGTGGAACGGACGGACGGCCCGACCCAGTGTCGCGGATCGATTGGTCGGCATGGCCGCTTGGCCGGGAACAGGCGGTGCCGCTTCGTCGGTGACCGCGGAAGGGCGGTGAATTGGCCACGGAAAGTGGAACGGACGGACGGC
>JANQKA010000655.1 GCA_028281405.1 Hasllibacter sp.
AGGTCGGCGGCGAATCCGGGCGCGTAGCCGTTGTCCGCCGGGGAGTTTGGGCCGACGCCCGGAGCGGGGCAGTAGGCGTTCATCGTCCAGGAATATCCCGAAGAGGTGGAGACGACATCGAACATCGCCTCGCGGGAAAGGCCGAGCTTGTCGGCCAAGGCGAATGCCTCGCAGGTCGCGATCATGGTGACGCCGAGAATCATGTTGTTGCATATCTTGGCGGCCTGACCGTTGCCGGAAGGTCCGCAGTGAACGGCCTTGCCGCCCATGATCTGGAACAGGGGCAGCGCCTTGGCGAAGCCTTCATCCGAACCGCCGGCCATGAAGGTCAGGGTTCCCGCGGCCGCTCCGCCCACGCCTCCCGACACCGGCGCGTCCACCGCGAGAAGACCCGCCGCCTCGGCGTCGGCCGCGACGGCGCGGGCGCTGTCCACATCGACCGTGGAGCAATCGGCGAAGCACGCCCCGGCATGCATCTCCGGGATTATTTCGTTCGCGACCGAGCGCAGAATCCCGCCGTCCGGCAGCATCGTGAACACCACGTCGCGGTTCGCCGCCGCTTCGGCCGCGGACGGAGCGGGTTCGACTCCCCCGGGCATCGGGGCGGCGATGTCGAATCCCGTCACCGCGTGACCCGCGGCGGCGAGGTTCGAGGCCATGGGGGCGCCCATGTTGCCGAGGCCGATGAATCCGATTTTCAAGATTGGCCTCCCTGTTGTCGCATTCGCGTCTCCGACAGGAGAGTCCTCCAAACCGCGTCGCGGCGCAAGCGCAAGATTCCAATCATGTTCCGTATGGTTCCGCCGCGAAGGGCGGCATGGATTCGCAGGCTTCCAGATGCGTGGCGATGTTGGGATGCGTCCCCCAGTGGGCAGGATGTTTCTCCTTCACGAACCGCGCGGCGCAGGCGAGCGCGAGGTCGGCGCGGGTCAGACCGCCGAACATGGGACCGGGCGTTGCGCGGGGTTCGAGCCAGTCCATCGCCGCGGATATCTGGATTCGGGCGCGTTCCATGCCCTCCTCCCAGTGAAGATCGGCGGGGCGGTGGATGGTCTCCCAATTGAGGGCGACGGACTTGTCGGCGAGGGCGTTGGCCATCGCCTCCACCCGAAGGACGCCGAGGCGGTGGGCGGCGGGCACGAGGGTGGTCTCCGGGCTTTCCGCGTCGAGCCAATCGAGGATCGCGTGCGTGTTCGTCAGCACCCCGCCGTCGTGGACCGTCAGGGCCGGAGCCTGGCCGAGGGGATTGGTCAGCCTGAGCGATTCGAAATCGGCGAACACGGACAAACCCCGCCGCTCGAAAGCGATCCCGTGGTGGCGCAACGCCACGGCGACGCGCCGGACGAACGGCGAATCCATCAATCCCCACAGGATCAGGCCGCCCATGTCGGAAGCTCCAAACCGAGGGGGTGGTCCTTTTGAGGCATGAGCATGCGCGAGACATCGATGGCGGGGACGGCGGATGGTGATTCGTGGCGCCAGCGGGGCGCGCGGTCCTTGTCGATCACCGCCGCGCGGACTCCTTCGAGGAAGTCGCCATGCTCCATCGACCGGGAGGTGAAGCGGTATTCCAGATCGAGGGCGCGCGTTATGTCGTCGGACCCGCGCAGCCTGTGGGTCGTCTCGACCGAGCAGGCCATGGAAAGAGGGGAATTGCGCCGGATCGCCTCCAACGCCTTTTCGGCGACGGGGCCGCCGTCGTTTCCGAGGTCGGTCACGATGTCGGCGAGACGCTCTCCGGTGAACAGCCGGTCGATATCCGGACGGATGCGCGAAAGGGGGCTATCGGGAGGGTCCGCAGCCGCCCTGTCGACCGCGCCGACCCCGCCGCCTTCGACGAGGTTGAGGATGAGGCGGGGCCAATCAGACTCGTCGATGAAATAATCGGCGAAGCCCGCGTGTATCGCGTCGGCGGCGTTCATGCGCGTTCCAGTGACGCCGAGGTATTCGCCCAGCCGTCCCGGAGCCTGGGCGAGAAGAAGCGATCCGCCTACGTCCGGAACGAGGCCGATGCCGCATTCCGGCATGGCGATTCTGGACGTCCCGCCCACGACGCGGTGGGAGCCGTGGCAGGATATTCCCACTCCGCCGCCCATGACGAAGCCTTGCATGAACGCCACGAAGGGTTTCGGCCAATGGAACAGCTTGGCGTTGAGGCGGTACTCGTCGCGCCAGAACGCGCGCCCGTATTCGTAATCGCCCGCGGAGCCCGACCGGTGCATCTCCTGAACGTCGCCGCCGGCGCAGAACGCTTTTTCCCCGGACGCGTCGATCACGGCGAGTTCGATGGAGTCGTCCCCGGTCCATGCGTCGAGCGCGGATTCGATGGCCAGGCACATGTCGTGGGTCAGAGCGTTGAGCGACTTCGGCCGGTTCAGGGTGATACGGCCGGCGCGCCCCTCCACCCGGATATGGATGTCGCCGCTCACCGGGAAGCCAGCATATGCCGCGCGACGATCACGCGCATGATTTCGTTGGTGCCTTCGAGGATTTCGTGGACGCGAAGGTCGCGGACCAATTTCTCGATGCCGTAGTCAGCGAGATACCCGTAGCCGCCGTGCAGTTGGAGGCAGTCGTTTACGATTTTCGATCCGGTTTCGGTGGCGAGCTTCTTGGCCATCGCGCAATACTTGGTGGCGTCGGGAGCGCCCGTGTCGAGTTTCCACGCCGCCTGCCGCAGAAAGGTGCGCGCGGACTGCAGGGCGATTTCCATGTCGGCGAGGCGGAATTGGAGACCTTGGAATCGGTCGATGGTTTTGCCGAAAGCCTCGCGTTCGCCCATGTAGCCGAGTGTTATGTCCAGCGCGGCCTGTGCCGCTCCGAGCGAGCAGGCGGCGATGTTGAGTCGTCCGCCGTCGAGCCCCTTCATGGCGTACGAGAAGCCGTGGCCCTCTTCCCCGAGGATCGCGTCCGCGGGCGCCTTCGCCCCGTCCATCAGAACCTGGCGGGTGGGCTGCGAGCGCCAACCCATCTTCTCCTCCAACCCGCCGAAGTCGAGGCCGGGGGCGCCGCTTTCCAGAACGACCGCTGAGACGCCCTTGGGCCCGTCTTCTCCCGTGCGGCACATGACGACATAGGCTCCGGCGTACCCGCCGCCCGAAATGAACGCCTTCGTACCTGTCAGTTTCCAGCCTTCGTTGGTGCGGTCGGCTCGGGTCTTGAGCGCGGCGGCGTCGGAGCCGGAACCGGGTTCCGTGAGGCAGTAGGCCACGTAGATTTCCCCGGAAACGGCCGGCGTCAGGACGCGGTCCTTGAGCGGTTGGGTTCCCCAGTTGGAGATCATCCAGCAGGCCATGTTGTGGACCGACAGGAACGCGGCGACGGACGGGCACGCCATGGACAGGGCTTCGAACACGAGGGTGGCGTCGAGCCGGGACAGTCCCGAACCACCGTCGTCCTCGGCCACGTAGAGGCCGGCGAAGCCCAAACGGGCGAGGTCGGGCCAAAGTTCCTTGGGGATTTCGCCGTCGGCGTCCCACGCGCGGGCGTGCGGTTCTATTCGGTCGCGCCCCACGTCGCGCGCCGTGTCGAAGATCGCCGACTGCTCCTCGGTCAGTGCGAAGTCCATTCGGGGCCCCGTTTGATGTCGGTACCGAGGTTAGCGGGCGCGGACGGCGGGGCGCAAGACTTCAGAGTCCGGAGCCGAATTCATCGATCAGATGCCTGGTCACCGCGTCGATGGCTTCGTCCGCGGTCGCGCCGGCTTCCACGGCGGCGGCGTGGACCCGGCGCTGGCGGTCTGCTGAGCCGCCTTCGGCGGCGATCCGTTTCAGATGCCCGACCTCTTCGACGGAGCGGAGGTGGCGCGCGTCCTCCGCCACGAGTTCCACGAGTTCTTCGACAAGGTCCGCCATGGGGATCAACGTTCCCTTGCCGAAGTCGATCAGGCTTCCCGAGGCGCCGTAGCGTTGCGCGCGCCAGCGGTTTTCGTCGATCAGCCAGCGGTCGTATTGTCGCCAGCGCTGGTTGCGCCGCCGGAGGCGCCAAAGCATGCGGCAGATCGCCTGGGTGACCGCCGCCAAGGCCAGCGCGTCCTCGATTCTCGGCGAGACGTCGCAAATGCGCGATTCGAGCGTCGGAAAGTGATGGGAGGGGCGCAGATCCCACCAGATTTTCGTCCCGTCGTCGAGGACGCCGGCGGCGATAAGTGATTCGCGGGCCTGCTCGTATTCGGTCCAACTCGCGAACACCGGGGGCAGGCCGGTGCGTGGAAAATTGTCGAACACCGTCAGCCGGTAGCAGGCGAGCCCGGTGTCCTCGCCCTGCCAGAAGGGCGACGAGGCCGA
>JANQKA010000665.1 GCA_028281405.1 Hasllibacter sp.
CGCTTTTGGCTCCGCGAGCGGCCACGCCGCGGCGGCGCAGGGCCCGCAGGAGGGCGAGCGTCGTGACTGTCTTGCCCGCGCCGGACGACGGCGCGGCGATCATCAGCGCTTTGGGCCGATCTTCCGGCATGCGGGATCCTTCACGCGCGTTCATTCCGGGCCACGATACGCGGATATCGCGGCGCCGCGACGGCATTAGGGCGCTTTCGGCCCCGGTGGAATCGATCCGGGAGTCCGCGGCGCGCCCGGCGGACCCCGAGCGTTGCGGTCGCCCCGCCAACCGGGGACGGGTCCACGCCCGAGCCGGCGCGGTGAGGCGGCGCCCGGTCAAGGTGGTTCAACCCCACTCCGCGAAGGAGGAATCCTCCATGAACCCAATCTGCGGTTCCCGACCAAGGCGCGTTCGGGCCAAGATCGGACTCCCGCCCACCGGCCCCGGCCCCTGCCGGACGCGTCACCGCGTGATGGAGACCGGGAAGTGGAAAAGCCGACTGGTCCAAAAAACATGGGATTTCAAAGTCCGCCGGCGCGGCGGCGGAACGGGGAAGCGATCCCGGGAAAGATTAATGCGGGACCCAGGCCGACACGGATGCCCATTCCCCGAACGGGACGCCGAGCGTCCGTCGTGGATGGGGTGTTCCCGTCCGGGCGAAAACCGGGTAGGCGCCGATTCCTGGACGGAAATCGATGTTGGCGGGCGGACGCGCCGCGGGGCAGGTTGAGGCCATGACACGCAAGCCCGATGGTCCACTCCGCACAGGCTTCACCACCGGCGCTTGCGCGACCGCCGCCTCCGCTTGCGCGGCGGGGCGCCTGCTGACGGGCGAATGGACGGATCCGGTCTCCATCCTTCTGCCCGGGGGCGGACGGGCGCGGTTCGACGTGGCCGAATGGAGTGACGGGCCCGGCTGGGCCGCGGCGGCGGTCGTCAAGGACGCGGGGGACGACCCGGACGTGACGCACGGCGCGAGAATCGTCTCCACCGTCGGCCGCGGCGAACCCGGAACGGGAGTGACCTTCGCCGCGGGCGAGGGTGTTGGCACGGTCACGCGACCGGGGTTGCCGATCCCGCCCGGCGAGCCCGCGATCAACCCGGTGCCACGCGACATGATGACGAAAGCCGTCACCGCCGTCGCCGTCGCCGCGGGCGCGCCCGCCGATCTCCGGGTGGAAATTTCCGTGCCCGGAGGACGGGAAATCGCGACCCGGACATGGAACCCCCGCCTCGGCATCGTCGGCGGCCTGTCGATCCTCGGCACCACGGGCATCGTCAGGCCGTATTCCTGCGCCGCGTGGATCGCGTCGATCCACCGCGGCGTCGATGTCGCCCGGGCGAACGGGATCGCCCATGTCTGCGGCTCGACCGGGGCCACGTCGGAAGCTGCGGCCAAGGCCGAATTGGAATTGCCGGATATCGCCATGCTCGACATGGGGGATTTCGCGGGAGGAATGCTGAAATATCTGGCGCGGCACCCCGTGCCGCGGCTGACCATCGCCGGCGGTATCGGCAAACTCACCAAACTCGCGCAAGGCGCGGTCGATCTACATTCCGACCGCTCAAGGGTGGACTTCGCCGCGCTCGCCTCGCTGCTTGGCGATCCGGAGGTGGAAACGGCCAACACCGCGCTGGAGGCGCTTCAACGGCACGGGGCGCCGATGGCCCGTCTGATCGCCGATCAAGCGCGCCGCTCGGCGCTCGCCGTGCTCGGCGGGGCGCCCGTCGAGGTGGACGTGATGGTCGTCGGCAGGCAAGGGGACGTAATGGCGCGTTCCGGTTTCTGAAGCCGCGCGCGGTTGCGGAGGGGCGGGGCATGGCATACGCCCCGTCAAACCGAACCGGAGGGCGCAATGCCGGCCAAAATCCCAGCCACCATCGTCACCGGCTTTCTAGGGGCCGGGAAAACGACGCTCATCCGCCATCTGATCGGCGCTTCGGAGGGTCTCCGGATCGCCTTGATCGTCAACGAATTCGGCGATCTCGGAGTTGACGGCGAAATCCTCAAGGGCTGCGGCGTCGAGGGCTGTTCGGACGAGGATGTCGTGGAGCTTTCCAACGGCTGCATCTGCTGCGCGGTCGCGGAGGATTTCCTGCCCGCGCTCAGGAAACTGATCGTCAAGGAGCCGGATCACATCGTCATCGAGACGTCGGGCCTCGCGCTTCCGCAGCCGCTGGTGCGCGCCTTCGGATGGCCCGAGGTAAACACCCGCGTGACCGTCGACGGAGTGATCGCGGTGGTTGACGCGCCGGCGGTCGAAGCGGGGACTTTCGCGGACGATGTTGAGGCCGTCGACAGGCAGCGGGCCGCCGACGAAGGCCTCGACCATGAAACGCCCCTCGCCGATCTGTTTCGGGATCAAATCGCCTGCGCGGACATGATCCTCGTGAACAAGGCCGACTTGGCGAAGGATGTCGACACCCTGACGGCCGAAATCGGAGCCGCGGCGCGCGGGTCGGTTTCCGTCGTGGCCGTCAACCACGGAGTGGTGGATCCGAAGATCCTTCTGGGCATCGGCGTGGGGGCGGAGAATGACATGAAGGGACGTCACGGCCAAGGCCATGGCCACGGGGACGGACACGAACACCACCATCATGACCATGACCACGACCAAGACCACGACCACGACCACGACCATGACGCCTTCGATTCGTTCGTGGTGGAACTACCGGAGATCGCCGATCCGGAGGCGCTGGAACGCGCTGTGGCGGACGCGGTCGCGCGGCACCGACTTTTGCGGGTGAAGGGTTTCGCCGCCGTGACGGACAAGCCCATGCGCCGGGTGCTTCAGGCCGTGGGTCCGCGGGTCGACGGCCATTATGACCGCCCCTTCGCGCCCGGCGAAGCGCGCGGGACGCGGCTCGTGGTGATCGGGCGGTCGGGGTTGGATCAATCGGCGGTCATCGGCGATCTGAAGGATGCGCTGGCCGGAGTTCCGGCATGAAGTTCGTTGTCCGTCCCGGTCGCCCGACCGAAGCGCGCGAACTGTTGGAACGAAGCCACGATTTGATGCGAGGGCTGTTCCCGCCCGAATCGAATCATTTTCTCGGCATCGCGGCGCTCGGGGAACCCTCCATCCGGTTTTTCGTCGCCGATTCGGACGGGGAGATCATCGGTTGCGGCGCGCTGGCGATCAGGGACGGATACGGAGAGATCAAATCAATGTTCACCGCCGAAGCCCATCGTGGAAAGGGAGTGGCCGACTCCACGCTCCGGGCGATCGAGGCGGCGGCCCGCGCCGAGAAACTGCCGGTTTTGAGGCTTGAAACCGGAGACAAACTGCTTTCCGCCCGACGCTTGTACCGCCGCAACGGATTCGGCGAGCGCGGTCCATTCGGCGACTACGTCGAGGATCCGAACTCGCTGTTCATGGAAAAGGCGCTTTGATGCACCTTCTCGCGGCGAAACCCGGACGGGCATCCGACGGGTCGGAACCGATCGATCCAGCTCAATCTCCCGCCGACGTCGTCATCCTGACCGCCGCGGACACCGAAATCGCCGCGCTCTCCGCCGCCCGGATGGAACTGGGATCCGAATCGCCGTCGCTGCGCCTCGGCAATCTCTCCTGGTTCGCCCACCCCTACACCGTCGATTTGTATTTGTCCGACACGGCCGGGCGGTCGCGGTTGGCGATTCTGCGCTGTCTCGGGGGAACCGCCTATTGGCGGTACGCGGTCGAGCAGTTCGCCGCCCGCCTCGGGGCCGCCGGGGTGCCGCTGGCGCTTCTTCCCGGCGGCGACGACGAACCGGACGCCGAACTGATCGGCCTCTCCACCGTCGCCCCCGCCGACTACGAACGCCTCAGGGGATATTTCGTGGAGGGCGGTCCGGGCAACATGGAGAACCTGCTGCGCCACGCCCGGCACATGCTCGAAGGAGGCGAAGCGCCGCCCGCCCCGAAGCCGCTTCCGCGCGCGGGACTTTATTGGCCGGGCGGCGAATCGTCGTCTCCCGCCGAAATCCCGATGGCCGCGGGAAAGGACGCGCCGGTCGCGGCCTTGGTGTTCTATCGCGCGCTCCTGCAGGGTGCCGGACTGCAGCCGATCAACCGATTCATCAAAGCTTTGCGCAGGCGCGGGCTGAACCCGCTGCCGATCCACGTGAGTTCCCTCAAGGATCCCGCCAGCCGGGCGGTGATCGAGGCGGCCTTCGCGGAAAACCCGCCCGACGTGGTGCTGAACGCCACGGCCTTCGCGGTCGGCTCGCCCGATCCGGAGGCGGCGCGCGCCGGAACCCCGCTCGACGCCACGGGCGCGCCGGTCCTTCAGATCGTGTTTTCGGGCGGGACGGAAAATGACTGGCTCGACGACCCGCGCGGTCTTGGACCGCGCGACATCGCCATGAACGTGGCCCTTCCGGAGGTGGACGGGCGCATCCTGACCCGCGCGGTGAGTTTCAAGGGCGAAGCCTATTTCGACGAGGAGGCGCAATGCTCCGTCGCCGCCTACAGGGCGCGCGGAGACCGGATCGACTTCGTCGCGGACCTCGCCGCCAACTGGGTCCGTTTGCGCCGCGCCGCGCCCTCCGAACGGAAGGTCGCCATCGTTCTGGCGAATTATCCCAACAGGGACGGCCGTCTGGCGAACGGCGTCGGATTGGACACGCCCGCCGCCACGGCCCGGGTTCTTTCCGCCCTGTCCGCCGAAGGCTACGCCGTCGAGGGAGCGCCCTCGACTTCTGACGCCCTGATGGAACGCCTGACCTCCGGACCGACCAATTGGCTGACGGACCGGGTCCGCCGCGTGGGAGGGGAATCCTTGCCGCTCGGCGTTTACCGCGAATGGTATGGCGGCCTCGATTGGGAACTGCGGAGGGAATTGGAGGAGCGCTGGGGCCCGCCCGAGGCCGACCCGTTCGTCGAGGGGGAGGCGTTCCGCCTGTCGATCCACCGCTTCGGATCGGTCGCGGTGGGACTGCAACCAGCCCGCGGCTACAACATCGATCCCGAAAAAACCTATCACGCTCCGGATCTGCCGCCGCCCCACGGATACCTCGCCTTCCACCTTTGGCTGCGCGCGGCCTTCGGCGTCCACGCCGTGGTTCACATGGGCAAGCACGGCAACCTCGAGTGGCTGCCCGGAAAAGCCCTCGCGCTGACGCGGAATTGCCTGCCCGAGGTCGCGCTCGGCCCGGTTCCCCACGTATATCCGTTCATCGTCAACGATCCGGGCGAGGGCGCGCAGGCGAAGCGGCGCGCCGCCGCGGTGATCGTGGACCACCTGACCCCGCCGCTCACGAGGGCGGAAACCTACGGCCCCCTCAGGGATGTCGAGGCGCTGGTCGACGAATATTACCAAGCCGCCGACTTGGACCCGCGGCGGGCCGATAAACTCAGGTCCGAGATCTTGTCGATGACGGCAGCCACAGGTCTGGACCGCGACGCGGGAGCGGCGGGCGGCGGCGAAGATGACCGCCTGGCGCGGATCGACGCCTACCTCTGCGAAATCAAGGAGGCGCAGATCCGCGACGGCCTTCATGTGTTCGGGACCGCTCCGGATGGGCGCCGGGCCCTCGACCTGACCGTGGCTCTGGCGCGGGCGCCCCGCGGAGACGGGCGGGGCGGAAACGCGTCCCTGCACAGGGCGCTGGCGGAGGATCTCGTTCTCGGTTTCGATCCCCTCGATTGCGACATGGCCGCGCCGTGGAAGGGGCCGAGGCCGGTTTGTCTCGAATTGACCGGCGATCCTTGGCGCACCGCCGGGGACACCGTGGAAAGGTTGGAGCGCCTCGCATCGGCGGTCGTCGGCGGGGCGCCGCCTCCCGGACCGGCCTCCGCCGAGGTGATGGACACGGTCGCGGCGCGGATCGCGCCGGCCGTCGCCGATTCCGGTCCCGCGGAGATGGCGGGACTGCTCCGCGCCCTCGACGGGCGCCACCTGGCCCCCGGACCATCCGGCGCGCCTACGCGCGGGCGGCTCGACACGCTGCCCACCGGCCGGAATTTTTTTTCCGTGGACAGCCGCGCCGTGCCCACGCGCGCGGCGTGGGATCTCGGCTGGAGGTCGGCGTCGCTCCTGATCGAACGCCATCTTCAGGACGTGGGCGACTGGCCGCGCGCAGTCGCGCTCACGGCCTGGGGCACGGCGAACATGCGCACGGGAGGGGACGATGTCGCCCAGGCGCTCGCGCTGATGGGGGCGAGGCCGGTCTGGGATGGATTGTCGGGAAGGGTGACCGGCTTCGAAATCATTCCGGCGGACGCGTTGGGGAGGCCCCGGGTGGATGTCACCCTGCGGATATCGGGATTTTTCCGGGACGCGTTTCCGGCGCAGGTCGACCTGATCGCGTCGGCGGCGCGCGCGGTCATGGAACTCGACGAAGCCTCGGACATCAATCCGGCGGCCGGGCGGTTCCGGAATGAGCGCGGGAAACTCGGCGAGGCGGCGTCCTACCGGGTTTACGGCTCAAAGCCCGGGGCCTACGGCGCGGGACTACAGGCGCTGGTGGACGAGCGGCTCTGGACGAACCGTTCGGATTTCGCCGAGGCGTTCCTGACTTGGGGATCCTACGCCTACGGCGCGGGGGCGGGCGGGCGCGTGGCGCGCGCCGGCTTGGAGGCGCGCCTCTCCCGCGCGGACGCGGTCGTTCAGAATCAGGACAACCGGGAACACGATATTCTGGACTCAGACGACTACTATCAGTTCGAGGGGGGCCTGGCGGCGTCCATCGAACATCTGTCGGGCCGGGCTCCCGTCAGTTATCACAACGATCACTCGCGCCCCGAGCGTCCGGTCATCCGCACCCTTGGGGATGAGATGGGCCGCGTCGTGCGTTCCCGGGCGGCGAATCCCAAATGGATCGCCGGAGTGAAGCGGCACGGCTACAAGGGAGCTTTCGAAATCGCGGCGACGGTCGACTATCTCTTCGCCTTCGCGGCGACGACGAACGCGGCGGAGTCGCGCCACTTCGATCTGTGCTACGAGGCCTATGTGGAGGACGACGACACGCGGACCTTCATCGGGGAAGCGAATCCAGCCGCGCTCCGCGAGATCGCCGAACGTTTCCGGGAAGCCATCGACCGCGGGCTTTGGCATCCCCGCTCGAATTCGGCGCGCGCCCGGATCGACGGAATTCTTTCCCGAACCGCGTTCCCCGGGGAAGGGGCTCCCGCCCGAGGAGCGGGAGAGCCGTCCAATTGACGTTCCAGGTCCGAAACGGGGACCGCCGCGCGGGGTCCGGAATTGGCGCCGGATCGTGAATCCTCCGCGGAGGAGCCGGGATTTGCCGGGTGAATTTCGAAATCCGGGAGTCTATGATCGAAACGGGGACCGCCGCGCGGGGTCCGATATTCGCGTCGGATCGTGAATCATCCGTGGAGGAGCCGGGATTTGCGGGTGAATTTCGAAATCCGGGAGTCAATGATCGAAACGGGGACCGCCGCGCGGGGTCCGTTATTCGTGTCGGATCGTGAATCATCCGTGGAGGAGCCGGGGTTTGTCGGGTGAATTTCAAAATCCGGGCGTCAATGACCGATTTCCACACGGACAATTCGGCGTTTCGGAAATGGATGGATGTGCGGCGCATTCGAGGGACGTCCCGGGAATCCGTTCGTTTCCGGCGCGAGCCGCCGATTCAGTCGGACATTTCCCATTTCAAGGGAATCCCGGAATCCGCCCGGGGATTCGGAACCGGCCGGATGCGATTCCGCGGTGGGCCCGCGTCCGTGACGACCTCGGCGGGATGGGGCATTCGGGCAAAGGGGCTATGTCGGTTTAATCGAGTCGGCAACGCGGGATGCCGCGGAATCTACCCGAATGGTTGGAGGCGGCCGATTCTTTCTACAACCGGGCATTTGTTCCCGCCCAAGCCGTCGCCCCATACCTTCAAGCCATTGGACACCGATGACCGCTTTCCGGTTTCCAGCGCGTCATGACCGGAAAAGCAATCCCTCCGGCGACGAACGGACCGCGGGTTCGAAACCGCGCGGGGCGGCCCGCGGTCCCAATCGGTCCTATCCGACCGCGCGTGACGGGGCGCGCAGGTTCATATGCCGGTTCACGT
>JANQKA010000677.1 GCA_028281405.1 Hasllibacter sp.
GCGGTACCTGCCCGCGACCGAAGGTGTTGCAGCTTGGCGCGAGCGGTCTGATCGCCACCTCGGGAGCCCGGTCGAGACAGAGATGTCCCGAATGAAGCGTATCGGGGAGGGACTCTCGGCACGCAAATTCAAAATCAAGTTTTGGGGTTGGCAATTCTCTGCTTGATTCCGGGCATGCGGTCTGGACTGGAATGTCGGAACGTGAGTCAAAATGCCTAAGATCGGGCAAAAAGGGCATCCAATTTTCAAACATCGCCCGTGGAACGGAGGTCCGCCGAACGGCACGCGGCGGCTGTTGGCGGCGCGACTCGGTGGCGGTCGCATGGCCGAATTTGGATGAATCCGCATCGTGTCGGAACCCTCGGAAGCGGATTGGCGGAACTGAATCGGCGACCGCGATACTCCACGCGGGCGCGCCGCGGCCCCGGTCGCGCGGCCGGTGTGTGGTCCCCAATGAAACACCACCACCAGATCCGCCGGAGTCGGAAAAAATCCCACCCGCGGTACTCGCCGGATACACATGAACCAAACGGGCGGGACTTGCGGCGTCGGCGAAAGTCGGAATACCGTCGCCGGGGGGAGGGCCTCGGGAGAACGACTTCGTCAGTGCGCCACCCCGGCCGCGACGCTTTCGTCGATGAACCTTCCCTCGCGGAAGCGGTCCAGGGAGAAGGCCGCCGCCAACGGACCCGGTTCCCCCTTCGCCACCAGTTCGGCCATCGCCCATCCCGATCCCGGAATGGCCTTGAATCCGCCCGTGCCCCAACCGCAATTGATGAAGCAATTGCCCAGCGGCGTCCGGGAGATGATCGGCGATCGGTCGCCGGTCATGTCCACGATTCCGCCCCATTGCCGCAACATCTTGAGCCGCGAGATGATCGGAAAGGTCTCCACCAACGCCCGAACCGTCTCCTCGATGTGGTGGAAACTGCCCCGCTGGGTGTAATTGTTGTGCCCGTCGGCCCCGCCGCCGATGACCATCTCCCCCTTGTCCGACTGACTCATGTAGCCATGCACGGTGTTGGCCATGACGACCACGTCCATGCAGGGTTTGATCGGCTCGCTCACCAAGGCCTGAAGCGCGACGCTTTCGACCGGAAGCCGGAACCCCGCCATGCCCGCGAGATGACCCGAGTGCCCGGCGACCACGATGGCCAGTTTCCCGCAACCGATCCGGCCCCGGTTGGTTTCCACGCCGGTCACCGCGCCGTTCTCGGATTCGATTCCGGTCACCTCGCACTTCTGGATGATGTGCATTCCCATGTCCGAACAGGCCCGGGCGTAGCCCCACGCGACCGCGTCGTGCCGCGCCGTGCCTCCGCGCGGCTGCCAAAGCGCGCCCAGCACGGGGTAGCGCGGCCCCTCGATGTTGATGATCGGGCACAATTCCCCGACGCGATCCGGGCCGATGAACTCCGTCTCCACGCCCTGCAGGGCGTTCGCGTGCGCGGTGCGCCGGTAGCCCCGGACCTCGTGCTGGGTCTGGGCCAGCATCATCACCCCGCGCGGGCTGAACATGACGTTCATGTTCAGATCCTGGCTCATCGTCTCGTAAAGGCTCCGGGCCTTCTCGTAGATCGCCGCGGACGGATCCTGAAGGTAATTCGATCGGATGATGGTGGTGTTCCGGCCAGTGTTGCCGCCGCCGAGCCAGCCTTTCTCCAAGACCGCGACATCCGTGATTCCGAAATTCCTGCCGAGGTGGTAGGCGGTGGCCAGACCATGCCCGCCCGCGCCGACGACGATAACCCCGTAGCTCGGCTTCGGTTCGGGAGAGGCCCAGGCCCGCTCCCAGCCAATGTGATGTCTCAGCGCCTCCCGGGCGACCGCGAATACCGAATATCGACGCATTTGTCGTGACTCCCAATCCACCGCGTCTGCCACGCGCCGATGGATTCTTCAAGACTTCCCAGCGGATTCTCAAGGCTTGCGGTGGGGCTTGGCGCTTCCAGGCGGATCCTCGAGGCTTGCCCGGGGCCTTGGCGCTCCCGGAAGAATTCATCGGAGATTCCAGCGGAACCTCCGGCCTCGCCCGCGGATCCTCGGGGATTGCCGGAGGGTTCCTTGGCACATCCCCTTTGATCCCCGGAGATTCACGGCGGAAGCTCATCACTTTCAGGAAGGGCCTCCGGACTTCCC
>JANQKA010000688.1 GCA_028281405.1 Hasllibacter sp.
AAGCAATGTAGTAGGATGGAGCCATCCGAGTTTCAGCAATATTCAGCTTTCCAGGCAAGCTAACAACGTGGGACGATCCGTTAGAAACGGCACACTAGTCCAAAGCGTTGTCATTGACATCAAAATCCGCTCTTCGCTTCCCGCATGGCGCGGCGGGTCGCGAACGCTTGGCGCGATGGCGAGCGCGGGGCCATGGAAAATAATTCCTCGAGTCTCGCGAATACGGGGGCAGGGAGGGCGATGCCCATTCCAGAAGACGACACCGAAATCCGTAAATCGGGATCCGTGGTTGTCGAAGATGGCCGAGGCAATATCTCTCCGCGAATTTTACGATTGGGATATTGGTATAGAATTCGATGAATCTCGGATGCGCGTGTTGATTTGGCTCCGCGGAATTGTGTGGTTTTTCCCTCCAAGGCGACTATATCTTGATTTTTCCCGGATGTGTTCATATTCGGGCGGACTTTTCGATGCTCCGATGACCCGAGTTCCATCGCAAGAATGGCGTAGGGTTTCCTGCGCATTGTGGACATGGGCGGCGGCGGATGAAATCGCGTGATCAACGCGGAGGAAAACGACAGGAATTCCGAATCCGAGTGTTTCTCGCGTTCTATGAAT
Source organism: Hasllibacter sp. (assembly GCA_028281405.1). Taxonomy (GTDB): domain Bacteria; phylum Pseudomonadota; class Alphaproteobacteria; order Rhodobacterales; family Rhodobacteraceae; genus JANQKA01. The sequence goes on from JANQKA010000688.1 coordinate 619, forward strand.
ATCACTTGAGATTATGGAACATATTGTGATTTCTTCACCGGTCTGTCCCATATGATGTGTCTATTTGAATTTTGGGACATCGAATTTTATCCAATTATTTTGAAACAATTTTCGGTGTTCTCCGACGCGCGGTCAATTTGGTCCGGGCAACCCGATGTGTTTTCCAAATCCACGGCAACAATATGTTGAATTTTTCCGGCATTCATTTGGATGGACCGTTCGACCCGCCCCGTCCATCGTTCCTTGCAGGACAGGAGTTGGAACCCTTGCAGTGTGACCAGCGCGGCATGGGAAAAATGTTCTGCCGCTCGGACACGGGCGGATCGAATCCCGTATCTCGGGTGCTTCCTTGGGTCGATGAATAATTATTGGAATCAGTGGAATATATCGATATTTCTTCGCGAATAACCCATATTGCGTAGGATTTTGGGTTTTGCGGCATTTGAAAAAAAATTCCCCAGTTGTTCATGAAAGAAAGAAAACCGTTGGGCTGTATCTTTTGTTTTTCATCTTTGGGCGGTTTGACAAGCCAGTTCCTCTTTGGAGAATCTCCAGCGGAAATCGGGATGTTGGCTTGGGAGTTCCGGTGTTGATTCCGAATGCGGGCGGCGTGGAAGCCAACTCCGGTTAACCGGGTGAGGCGGGAGGGGGGACGCCACGGTTGCTCCCAAGTGGGGATGGGGTGATTCGTTGATTTTCCGGGTGATTCGCTGATTTGCCGGGCGATTCGTGGAATTGCGCGGGTGATTCGCCGATTTGCTCGGGTGAGTCGTGAAATGCGCGGGTGATTCGCCGATTTGCTCGGGTGATTCGCGGAATTGCGCGGGTGATTCGCGGAATTGCGCGGGTGATTCGCGGAATTGCGCGGGTGATTCGCTGATTCGCTTGGGTGATTCGCGAAATTACAAAGCTGATTCGCTGATTCGTGCTGGCGATTCGCCTTGTGGAGCGGGTGATTCGCCCGTTTCCCCGGAGGAAATCCAGCGTGCGATTTCACTAAAAAATAATTCGGAATCTTCGCTTAAGGCATTGCCTTCGGTTATTTCAACGCGTAACCGCCGTCCGAGTGGTGAGGATTCGCCGCTTCGGAACGGATGGCGGTTGCAAGTTCCGCGCTGAATCCGCCTTGGGGTTGGGAGGCCCGGGGAAGGCGGGGAAGCTGGATTTTTGGGGTGGCGTGGTCACCATGACTCATGCGGAGGGACTGCCCGTGCCGATTGAGAGGCGCCGCCCGGCGCGGACTCGGCTTGGTTCGAATGCCAACGTGGGAAATCTCGCTGACTGTGGCGGCGAAACACCCGTCGTGGCGGAAGGTCCGGATTCCGTTCCCGCTCCTTCGCATCGAGTCCTGGTCGAAGCTCCGATTGGAGAATGTTCCGGCGCCGTTCCGGAACTGACCAACGGTCGTTTGACCAACGGTCGTTTGGCCAAGGGCCGTTTGCCATGGTCGGCGGATGTCTTCGGTTTGTCGAAGGACGGGTCGGAAAGGGAAGCTGGTTTCAAGGCTGATTCTGGATCGTCCGAAGTCGAGGTCTCCGGGAAGGTTGGACTCGTGGGCGGCTCCGCGGCGATGCGCCCGCCTCGCTCCGCCACGGGCGGCCTCCATTCGTTCGACCCGATGGGTGATGCCTCCATTGGCCGTTCCGCCAATGCCTGGTTCCGTTCGCGCACCGACGTAAGCGACGAATTCGATGCTCCCGCATGTATCCGATCCCCGGGTTGTCCGACCGGGAGCGACGAAGCGCCGATGCCGTCGTCGCGGGTGGGGCTATCGACCGACGATGAAACGGCCGGTGAGAATTCGAAATCGTACATGGGAGGGGAGGAGACGGAATTCGATGTCATGGTGTCCGACGACCTTGAAAACTTCGTCGCGGCCGTCCCAATCTTCGTGGCGAAGACGGCGCCTGACGTTCGGTGCGGAACCCGGGTCGGCGGAGTTTCCCGTTCGGCGCGGTTCGAAGGGAGCGTGAACGTTGTCGGGGCGCTCGCCGAATCGGACGAGGATGCCCCGGAATTTTCCGAGGTGTGGGCCGAAAACACCGTCGCGGGCATCACGTCCGACGGCGTGACCGCGGGCGGGGTCGAAGCCGGTGACGACATCGTGCTGGCCGTGACCACCTCCGATGGCGCGGGAGATTCGGCCATTCGGCGCGTCACCCGCTTGGTCAACGAACCGTCCGGGGAGACCACCCGCGCTCCGACGAACCGCGTGTCGGATTTGATGGGCGAGGGGATGAAACCGCCGAGAATCGGAGCCGCGTTTCCCGACTCCGGTGGCGGAACCTTTGATATGGCGGAAATCGATGTCCCCCGATGCCTGTCGCAAGACGCCGGGATTGGCCTCGCGCAGGCTGGACCGATGGCGCGATCGCGGGGCCCCCGCGGATGATTCCGGTGGTCGAAAACCAACTCGATGGCGTGGTCGCGCGAACGTTCTCATTCGTGGCGGCCGCGGCGGAGGCGGGGATCAGGAAACCCGCGCCGTCCTCCATGAAGTTGGCGGATGTGACCTTGTCCGTTGGAATCGCGACGGGACTTCCCTTCGGATTGAAGGAGGATTTCGAGGATCCGGACGGGGACGCGCCGATCAACGGCGCGACGGTGGGCGGGGTCTACATCGTGGACACCGGCGTTGGGCTTGGAATCGACGCGGCCGGCGGGGCGATTCCCGGAACGTTCGGGGCGGATGTGCACGTTCGGGGCGCCGAAGACGGGGACCCGTTCGCCCCGTGCGTGTTCGCGGTCACGGTGAGCGCGGCCACCACGTTCGAATTGGCGGGCCGGGCGGCCCCGCCAGGTTTGCGGGATGGTGAATTGCGCGGGGATGGTGTCGACTGCGCTGTCTCCGATTCCGCCGGGTACTGGTTGGAGTATCCCGCGAACGGTCTCGAAGGTCTTGGTCTGGGGTTCACCTCGGCGCGCGTGGTCCAAGACTGGGCGCGGTCCAACGGTGAGGGCGGGAGCGGCGATGTCATCACGGACGACGGCGGCGGGGATTCGGAGGCCCAAATCGGCGTTCCGCATGCCAATCCGCCTCCGCCCGGGATATCGGCGAATGATTTGCCGGAAGAGGTGGTTGTCGTTCCGGGCGACGCTCAGATGTATATCAATGGGAGCGACACTGACGGTTATGTCCTGGAATGGCGCGGGGACGGCGAAGCGGTTCAGGGCATCGCGTTGGAGGATCATGTCGGTGCGGGCGGCGACATTGACGAGGTGGAAGATTTGCGTGGGCGAAGCGGGCGCGACGCCATCGCCGAATCCGATGAGGGAGACGTTGGAAGCGCAATCGGGATCATCGGGGACGGCCGCCCCGGGGTGGGAGCGGCGCGGGGGGACACGCCGGAAGGCATGGGGCAAAGCCATATCCCCGGTTTGCTTCCGGATTCGCTTGGAAAATTTCAAAATTCCGACTTCAACGTCGAAATATCCCATTTGGATTTGGGAACCATGGAAATCGCGGCGGGATCCCCCGACCAACCGGCGGACGCGAAGGGAATCCGCCCATTTTCAGACGAGACCAACCCCGATGCGGTGAGGATTTTGATCGATAGGCGGAATTCCGGAGTTTATTCGGCGAGTCTGGGCATGATGGTGAACCTCTCCTATTTTACGGAGGCATTCGGCGCTCCGATGTCCGGCGGGAACTCCTCGGAAGGCTTTGAATTCAATTTTCAGATCGAGATGGACGGCGCGTTGGAGCATCCCAGCGGTGGCGCGAGCGCCTATAGCGCGAAAATTGGCGGGGCGGGTCTGGACGGCGTTGAAAATGGACCGCCGGGCACCTTGGTCGACGCAGTGGATGGCCGCATCATCTCGTCCTCTTTCGCGGGAGCGGGCGGCGTGGCGGCCGTCGTCCGCTCCGCGTTCCGGGAAAACGGCGAACTTGATGATGAAGTAGGCGTCCTTGATGCTGAAATTGGCGGTCTCGATGCTGAAGTTGGCGGCCTTGCTGTTGAAGATGGATTTGGGATCACCGCGATATCGGATACGGTATCGGTGAATCCGATCATCCTTGAAGCCGACGTCCCCCAAGGCTTGGAGGAGGGCGCGTCCTCCACCGATTCCGATGGGTCCGGAACGGATTTCCCGGGGGGCGGGATCGGAGAAGTCGAATTGAGCACCTCGACCCCCGAAGCGGATGCGGTCGGAGATGGCATCGCGACGGTTCCCGGGGGCGGGGACGGGACGACCGGGACGGCGACCGGCGTCGGATCCGGAATCAATCGGGATCCAACGACGCTCGGGTTGGCGGACCTGTCTATGACCGCCGGCGTCCGGATTCACGTGAACTTGGGGCAGGCGTTCGACGACCCGGACGGGGACGCCTTGAATATCACGGTTGACGGGCTTCCGGAGGGCTTGGCCTTCGACGGTGGAACCGGTCTGCTCACGGGCGCGGCCGCCTACGGGGAGGTGGGCGCCCGGACCGTGACGGTGGCGGCCGACGACGGGCGGGGAGGGAACGTGGTCTCGGAGACCTTTTCGATCACGGTGGTCGATCCCGTTCTGAACTTGGTTGTCAAAGGGAGGGCGGAACTTGTCCCGGTGGACGTCGGAGTTGAATTCCTGGGCGATGGGCTTGGCGGGGCGGCGACCTACTCCGCGCCGGATTTGCTGGGCACCGGACTGTCGATCAGCGAGGCGGGAATTCTCTCCGGTACGTTCACGGCCGCGCGGGATCGGGCGTTCACCGTCATGGCCGAGGATGAATCCGGCGCGGTCGTCGAGAAGCACTTCGCGATCAAATTCGACGACTCGGGCACGACGCTCAACGGCCGAGGAGTGGTCGTCGGCACGGACATCGATGATCTGGTTTTCGGCACATCGGGGGATCCATTCGAGTACGTTTACGGCGGGGACGGCGACGACACGTTCCACGCGAGCGCGGGATCGGATCATGTCCGGGGCTTCGGGATCGACTGGAGGAAGGACGGGGATGATGGCCACGACGCGATGGTCTACGAAGCGGACCAGTTGAATTACAGCGTCGAAGTCCGGGGTTGGTTCGAATTCGACTCCGATGAGCAACCTTCCGTGGTCGAAGGCGCGCGGCTGGAACCGATCCCCGCGGTCCATGTCTTGAAGCAGGGGGCCGCGCTGGGAGCCGGCGCGGATGACGGTTTGCGTGGCATCGAGGAAATTCGGTTCGCGGGCGAATCGTTCTCCGTGACAAGCGTTGCCTCCGAAGGCGACGACCTGTTGATCCCGCCTTTCGGCGCCGACGGGACGCGCGGAGTCGCGCTCGAAGGACGCGGCGGGAATGACCGGATCGTCGGGGGCGTGGGGGACGACATTCTCGTGGGGGGCGCGGGCGGCGATGTCATCGAGGGCAACCTCGGCGACGACACGATCCACGGGAACACGCCGACGGATCCGGGTGGTGCGGAAGCCGACATCGACGTGGCGTTTTTCGCCACGCGCATGCGCGAATTCGATGTCACGACCGGAAACGACCTCGTTAACGGAGAGCACATAGTTCGGATCATCGTGGATGACAGGGAAGGGAACCTGGGCCGCGACACGCTGTTCGGCGTCGAGAAAATCAGGTTCTTGGACCGGACGGTCGACACGGACGACCTTCCCCGGGTGTCTGATACCCCGCTGTCCGACGTGATCCTGACGAGCGGAATGAATACAATCCTCGTCGAGGCGTCCGACGGGTTCGCGCACCCCGGCGGTGGCGCTTTGATCTTCAGCGCGGCGGTGGGCTCCGGGAGCCTCGCCTCGGCGGGCATTGGTTTGACGATCGACGCGGACAGCGGCGAGATTTCGGGAGTGTTCACCGGGACGGAGGCGGTGACCGTCACGGTCCGCTCCACCGCCGTCACCGATATCAAGACCGCCGAAAACAGAAAGTGACCAGTTGCCGGCCCCTGTGTTCAGGGTCCCGTCTTCAACGATCAGGTCATTGATCAGGGCATCAGCCGCAAGAGTAACCGTATAACCGTTGCAGATTACGGCATTGTCGCTGGCACCCGGCGAAACTGCCGATGCACCACCGCCACAGCCTGCTGTTGACCATGTCGTCGAGGTACCCCAGTTGCCGTTGGCACGCGAATAGTACGTGGCAGAAGGGAACCAGTCTGTGTTGCCGCCCGAGTCTGTACTGTTTGTCGGTGAAATCGGCTTGTTTACAGCTGAAGAACCTGAAGCATCTGAGTTTCTTACGTCAAGA
>JANQKA010000743.1 GCA_028281405.1 Hasllibacter sp.
GCCGGGCGAAGGAATCGGAATTTTCGGATGTCGGGGTCGCCGGAATCGGCGCGGCGGCCTTCCCGGTCCCGGCTCCGGCGGAGGAACTAGGGGCGGGGATCCCCGGCGAAGGTGATTCGATTCATTGACGCGCGAGCTCCCGCGTGGAGGAACCGTGGCGCCCGCCGGACGGCTCGCAAGTCCGCCTCCCCCCGGCTTCACGCCGGGCCGCGATGCGGGACGTGGTTGCGGGTGGTGGGCGTTCGGGGAAGAGCCGGCGGACGGGCGGAATGGCACCGGAGTCATCGGCAGTTCGCGCGGGGCCCGTGTCGGCGGCATCGCGCCCGTCGGGCGGGGCGCCTTCCCGCGCCCGCGCGAGGGTTTGCGTTTGCTTGGTGATGGCGCGGTGGACTAGCCCCGAGGCGCCTTCCCGCGCCCGCGCGAGGGTTTGCGGGGTTTGAACGTGGTGTTTCAACCCAACATCATAAGAGGTGCCTTCCCGCGCCCGCGCGAGGGTTTGCGTCCATTTCCCCGCCGGCCGACCTGCTGGATGGTGGGCGCCTTCCCGCGCCCGTGCGAGGGTTTGCCCGAATTCCCCGTCCAGCGGGAAATTCAGGTCGGGAGGCGCCTTCTCGAGCGCCCGCGAGGATCTGCGGCAAAAGGAGGGGCGGGATGACACGCTCGAGGGAAACGCGTTCGCGCGAGCGAGGGATTGCGACCGCGGCACGCGGCGAAACGGGAGACTGAGACGGCGCGTTCGCGCGCAAGGGTTTGCGGTTGGAGGGAAACCCCTTAGAATGTGGCGGCACCCGCGGATGGGAAAAGGAGGCCGGCATGGCCGCGAAAACCTACGATGTGATGGTCATCGGCGCCGGGCCAGGCGGATACGTGGCCGCGGTCCGCTGCGCCCAATTGGGGCTGAAGACCGTGATCGCCGAGCGCGAGCACATGGGGGGAATCTGTCTCAATTGGGGATGCATCCCGACGAAGGCGATGCTCCGCTCGGCCGAGGTGTTCCACCTGATGGAGCGGGCGAAGGACTTCGGGCTCAAGGCCGATGGCGTCGGCTACGACCTCGACGCGGTGGTCGACAGGTCGCGCAAGGTGGCCAAGCAACTCTCCTCCGGCGTCAACCACCTGATGAAGAAGAACAAGGTCGACGTCGTGATGGGGGAGGCGAAGCTCGCCGCCAAGGGCAGGGTCTCCGTCGAAACGGAAAAGGGGCGCGAGGAAATCGAAGCGAAGAACATAATCGTCGCCACCGGGGCCCGGGCCCGGGAACTGCCGGGACTGGAGGCCGATGGCGACATCGTCTGGACCTACAGGCACGCCCTCCGGCCGAAACGCATGCCGAAGAAACTCCTGGTCATCGGATCCGGGGCGATCGGGATCGAATTCGCCTCGTTCTTCAACACCCTCGGCTCCGACGTGACGGTCGTGGAGGTCATGGACCGCGTGCTGCCGGTGGAGGACGAGGAGATTTCCGCATTCGCCCGCAAGAGCTTCGAACGGCAGGGAATGAGAATTATGTCGAAAGCGATGGTCAAGAAGCTCGACCGCGGCAAGGGCGGCGCGACCGTCCACGTCGAACTGAACGGCAAGGTCGAGAAACTCGCCGCGGACACGGTGATCTCGGCGGTCGGCATCGTCGGCAACACCGAGGGGCTGGGCCTCGAGGAGCTCGGCGTCAAAATCGACCGCTCCCATGTGGTCACGGACCAATTCTGCCGGACCGGGGTCGACGGGATGTACGCGATCGGCGACATCGCCGGCGCGCCGTGGCTGGCGCACAAGGCGTCCCACGAGGGCGTCATGGTGGCCGAATTGATCGCCGGAAGGAACGACGCCCATCCGGTCAAGCCCGAGGCGATCGCGGGATGCACTTATTGCCATCCGCAGGTCGCGAGCGTTGGATTCACCGAGGCGAAGGCCAGGGAAATGGGACACGAGGTGAAGGTCGGACGTTTCCCATTCATCGGAAACGGCAAAGCCATCGCGCTCGGCGAGCAGGAGGGAATGATCAAGACGGTGTTCGACGCCGGGACGGGCGAGCTTCTTGGAGCGCACATGATCGGGGCGGAGGTGACCGAACTGATCCAGGGCTACGTGGTGGGCCGGACGCTGGAGACCACCGAGGAGGAGTTGATGCGGACGGTGTTTCCGCATCCGACGTTGAGCGAGATGATGCACGAGAGCGTGCTCGACGCCTATGGACGGG
>JANQKA010000771.1 GCA_028281405.1 Hasllibacter sp.
GATGCCCTCCCACCAGGTCGTGGAGGCCGGCATCCGGTTGTACTGATTCCAACTCAACTTGTTGGTCACGAACCAGCGCAGGCCGGCCTGAACCATCAATTGCGGCAGGCTTCCCGGAAACCCGAACGTGTCGGGCAGCCAGAGAACGGGCGTTTCGGCGCCTTTCCCGAACCGGCTTTCGCAATAGTTCCGCGCCAGCAGGATTTGGCGGACAAGCGACTCCGGCCCGGGCATGTTGGCGTCCGGTTCGACCCACATGCCGCCCAGGACTTCCCATTCGCCGCTTCGGACCCGCGACCGGATCCGGTCGAAGATTTCCGGATAATCCCGCTCCGTCCAGTCGTAGAGCCGCGGCTGAGAATGCGAAAAACGGAATTCCGGATACCGCTCCATGAGGCGGAGAGCGTTGGAGCAGGTGCGGGCGTTCTTGAGCCTGGTCTGCGCGGTCGGCCACAGATAGGCCACGTCCATGTGCGCGTGCCCCACCCCGTGCAACACGACATCCAGCGGGGGTCCCGCCAACTCCAGACCCGCCGCGAGAACCCGCGCCGCGGGCGCGACCGAGGCGCGGAACGCGTCCTCCATCGGATCCCTGGTGTCCAGCGTCAAAAACGCAGCGTCGAGCGCGGACAGGATCCCGTGTTTCTCCGGCCTGTCATCACCGAATCCGCGGGCCAATTCCAACGCCGTCCCGGCGACGCTCAGAAACCGCCGCAGTTCCCGGTCGATATCGACCACCGAGCACTCCCCGAGGAACAGGCGCGACCTGTCCGACGGGTCGGGAGGCCAGCCGGTCAATCCCGTCCACCCGTGCAGGAGAAGCTCGCGGGGGGCGCCGTCGGCGAGGTCCGGAGACAGGTCGACCGTGTGGTGATGGCGGTCGGCGGACGCCTCGGCCCGTCCATCGATGAAAAGCAGCGCCTCGGGATGGCAGAAAATGTCGCCCGCCGTCCCCAGGGGCAGGTGGAGCGCGGGCGCGCGCCATCCGCGCGGGACGGAAAAACGGGATCTCAGCGCGAAATGCAGGTTCTGCCCGCCCCAGTGACTCTCCCAGTCGAGGACTTCCCCGACGGCGTCCCGGGCGGAAACCGAGGTGTCCGGCCGAACCGACGCGTCGGTCAATTCCTCCAGAACGAAATTGTCGATCGGCGCCCGGTTCCGCGCGACCTTGGGCGAAATCAGATCGATCCTTTGCGCGATTTTTTCCGCCGTGAGCCTCATTCGGTGGGACATGCGCCTACCCTTGACGCAATTCGAATCCCGGAATCGAACCGCGGTGGACCGTCTCCGGCTGGATTTCGATTTCCTCCAGCGCCGCCCGCGCGTCGACCTCCGATCCCCACTCCCGGTCCGGGTCGGGCCACGGAATCGAATCGATGAGCAGCCGCGTGTAGGCGTGCCGGGGATCCCCGATCACCGCGTCGGGAGGACCGGCCTCCACCACGTGGCCCTTGTGAAGGACCATGACGTAATCGCTGACGTGGCTCGCCGTCGCCAGATCGTGGGTGATGTAGAAGATCGAGATTCCATGCGATTCCTTGAGATCGTGGATGCTGTCGAGAATCGTCGCCCGCAGCGAGGCGTCGACCATGGAAACCGGTTCGTCGGCGATCAGGAGCCTGGGCGAGAGCATCAGCGCGCGGGCCACGATGAGCCGCTGCCGCTGCCCCCCGGACAATTGGTGTGGATACCGCCCGAGCACCGCTTCGGGAGCGAGTCCCACCGCCCGGCAGGCTTCGTCCATCGCCCGCGCCGTGTCTTCCGGCCCCCCCGATAGGCCGAAACGTTCGAATGGAAATCTCAGCGTGTGGTCGACCCGGTAGAACGGATTGAAGCAGGCGTAGGGATCCTGGAAGATGGCCTGCGCCCGCTTCCGGAATTCCAGCCTCTCGCCGGACGACCGGCCGGGGACGCTCCCGCCCTCGAACAGAACCCGGCCCGTCGTGGGCCGGGCGAACCCCAGCATCAACGATCCCATCGTCGTTTTGCCCGATCCGGATTGCCCGACGACGGAGATGATCCTGGGGGCCTCCCCGTCCAATCTGAAACTCATCGGTCGCAACGCCGTCGCCCCGCCGTAGCTCTTCGACACGGATTGGAATTCAAGAAGCGGGGGTCCGCTTTCCCTCCGCGGCGCGGCAGCCGGTTTCGCGGGCGCGGAGGCCGGAAATCTCCCGCCGCCGACGAGAGGAACGCTGGATATCAACTCCCGCGTATAGGGATGCCGCGGCGATTTGATGATTCTCCGCGTCGGGCCGAACTCCACCAACTCGCCTTTTTTCAGAACCGCGATGTCGTCGACCGATTGGGCCATCAATCCCATGTCGTGGCCGATCAGGATCAATCCCGCCCCGATCCCGCCCTGGGCCTCGCGCAGGGTCCGCATCACATGTCGCTGCGTGATGACGTCGAGCGCGCTGGTCGGCTCGTCGGCGATGATCAGGTCCGGGCGGAGGCAGACCCCGATGGCTATGCACACCCGCTGTTTCATCCCGCCGGACAATTCGTGCGGGTGGAGGTGCGCCACCGCTGCGGGGTCGAGGCCGACGCCCTCCAGCGCGGCGTCCGACCGCCTGCGCAATTCCTCCCGGTCGGCGGGGCCTTCGTGGGCGACGATCCCGTCCCAGATCTGCCGCTCCACCCGCATGACCGGATTGAGCGAATTCATCGCGCCCTGCGGAATATAGCTGATCCGGCGAAGACGGACCCGGCGCATGCTTTCCCCGTCGAGTTCCAACAGGTTGATCCGCTCCGGAGAGTTGAAGTGTATCCCGCCCCGCGACACGAATCCGGGAGGGGTCAGCATCCGCATCGCGGCCAGCGCGGTGGTGGTTTTTCCGGAGCCGGATTCCCCGACGAATCCGATCCGCCGGCCCTTCGGCACCGAAAGCGAAACGCCGGTCACCGCATGCACCACGCCCTTCGACGTCGGAAAGTCGACGGAGAGGTCGCCGATATCGAGGATGTTCACCGGTCAAAGCCTCCGAAGCCGGGGATTCGACACCTCGTCGAGGCCGAGGTTGATCAGCAGGAGTCCGATGAACATCGCCGCGAGCAGGACGGTCGGAATGCCCCACCACCACCAAAGGTTTTGAATCAGGGCGCCGGAATTGATCGCGTCGTAGATCACCCGGCCGAGGGTCGGAACGCGTTGCGGTCCCAGACCAAGGACCTCCAGGCCCACGGCGGTCACGATCGAGGTCGTGACGTTGGCGATGAATGAGCCGAAAAGATACGGCACCAGGTTCGGCAGCATCTCGCGGAACATGATGTGTCCCGTCGAGGCGCCCGACAGGCGGGCCATCAGCACGTAGCCCGATTCGCGCATGGAGAGCGCCTGCGCCCTGATCAGGCGGGTCGGCGACTGCCAGGCGAAACCCGCGATGAGCACCGCCATGGCCGTGAGACCGATGTCGCCGAAAGAGGCCTGCGCCACCACGAGGATCAGCAGGGGAGGAATCGTGATCATCACGTCGGAGCCGACGCGGATGGCGTCGTCCAACCGCCCGCCGATGAAGCCGGCGGAGAACCCGAGGAAAATCCCGACGCCCATCCCGATCAGGGACGCCAGAACGCCGACATAGAGCGTGTTGGGAGCCCCCACGATCAACAACGCCAGGATATCCTTGCCGGACACGTCGGTGCCGAACGGGTGGGACCAGGATCCGGCCTGTCCGCGCAGGTTCTCGAACCCCGCGGGCGCCTGGCGCGGCGTTCCCGCCCCGGTGAACACGAGATCGGCGTCCCAGAAAAGTCGTCCCAGTATCCCGAGCGCGACGATTCCGAGCAACAGGCCCGCGCCCCAGATCAGTTTGGGATTGCGCCACGGATTGTCGAAACGCCTCATGCGGCGGACCCGCCGCGCGGAATCTCCGTCGGCGTCCGGAGCGGAGGTCTCCGGGGCGGATGATTCGCGGCCGGTCACGCGCCGGCTCCGCCGTGGCGGATCCGCGGATCGATGAACGGGTAGGCGAGGTCGACGAGGAACACCGCCAGGGCGGTCATAAGGATGATGACGAAACTGACGCCCTGTATGACCGGAAAATCCTGATCGAGAATCGCGTCGTAGAGGAGTTTGCCCATTCCGTTGTAGGCGAAAATACGTTCGACCAGCACCTGTCCCGCGACCAGAAGGCCGATCTTCAGAGCGAAAGCCGTGATCTGCGGCAGAATCGCGTTCCGGATCATGTAGCGGTAGAGGATGTAGCGCGGGCGGAGGCCCTTGGCCCGCGCCAGGACCGCGTAGTCCTCGCCCTGAACGGTGATCATCAGCCCCCGCATTCCAAGGGCCCAGAAACCGAAGGTGACCACCACGATGGACATGGCCGGCAGGAATCCGTGATGGAGGACCGACCGGACGAAATCCATGGTCCATCCCGGCTCCACGTTCAGACCGTAGGCTCCGGTGAGCGGAAACAATCCCAGTTGCGTCGAGAACCCGTACATGAGCAGGAGGCCCGAGAGGATCGGCGGTATCGACGTGAACACCATCGCGGCCGGGATCGCGATCCTCCAGAGCCGCGGCGTGCGCTCCCAGGCCATCAGCGCTCCCAGAAGGTTGCCGATGAAGAAGGTGACGACGAGCGAAAACAGCATCAGGCCGACCGTCCACGGCAGCGCGTTGGCGACGAGCGTGGCCACCGGCGTGGGGAAGCCGGCGGTCGAAATGCCGAAGTCGAGCGTGAAGGTGTTCCTCAGGTACAGGAGGTATTGCACGATCAGCGGCTGGTCGAGGCCGAACCTCTCGCGCAGCCCCCGGAGGATCGCTTCGGAGTTCTCGATGGACCCGCCGCCAGCCGCCATTCGGCCGAACATCACGTCGGCCGGATCGATCGGGCTGAGCCTCGGGATGATCCAAATCAACGTCGCGGCGATGAACACCGTCAGAACCAGCGTGGCGAGCCGGTTGGCCAGATATGAAAGCGGGACGCGTCCCATCCGTTGTCCTTTCAAGTCGCGGGCGCCGGACGGCCCCGGCCTCTCCGGCGGGGTTCCGCGCTCAGGCCGCCAGCCCCGCCTCGTGTCGGGATATGGCGTGATTCCATCCCCTCAGGACCATGCGCTCGTCCGGGTGCGGATTGCCCGGTTCGACACGGTCGCTTCCGTCGTACAGCTGGCACAGGACGGTCTTGCGCGTGCTCGCCGACCTGTTGGGCATCGATCCATGCAACGTGAAGTAGTGGAAGAACACGACATCGCCGGGTTCCGCTTCGAGCGGCACCGCGTTCTCGATCGGATAGTCGGCCAGCGCGTCGTGCCAGTCCCTGCCATCGAGGCCCTCGACCCTGCCCAGCCGGTGGCTGCCGGGATAGACGCGCAGGCAGCCCATCTCGTCGGTGGCTTCGCTGACATGCACGATTCCGGCGATCATGGTGTCCTTGAGGGTCGGGAAATTCGGCCAGTCCTGATGCATCGGAAAGGGGGACCCGTTTTCCGACGGTTTCTGGAAAAGCTTCGAATGGTGGAGGATGATGTCGGGGCCCAGGATGGCCCCGGCCACGTCGAGGAACCGCGGGTTCAGGAACGCGTTCAGCCAGGTCCGGGAGTATTTCTGCACGTTGTGGGTGTGCAGGATCCGGTCCCCGGGGCGGGCGATCCTTTCGACCGCGCCGCCGCTCCAGGTGGCGTCGATGTCCTCGCCGCTGGCCGTCAGCTGCCGCACGATGCGGTCGAAGTCCCGCTCGAGCGCGGCGACCTCGTCGGGGGCGAACACCGCCTTTGCGTGGTGGTACCCGTGTTCCTCGAAGAAATTCCGGATATCGGACATTCGTCATGACCTTCCCGTTGGGAGGACGGGGCGGCGCCGCGCCCCGTCCGGAGTCGAGGGCGGCCTCCGCCGCCCGGTCGGACCGAACGCGTCAGTTGGCGCGGGTCAGGTTGTGGATGATCTGGTGGCCCGAGTTCCACCAATGGAACGGGTGGTTGTAGTAGTCTTCCTGTGACGGCCACCCCTCCCAGTAGGTCGTGTTGAGCGGCAACAGCTTGGCCGACTGCACCAGGGGAATGAACGGCATCCCGGCGGCCAGATGCCCGTAGGCCTCGGCCACCATGCCCGGGACCGCCGGATCGCCGAGGGCCATGCCCTTCATGCGGTCGACGATCTCCGAATAGGCTTCCGCGTGGTGGCCGTCCCAACGGGCGGTGTTGTTGAAGCCGGGCGAGCGTTCTCCCACCGGCACCACGTCGGCGACCGTGTAGCGTCCCATGGACGCCCAGGGTTCGTTCACCGACCCGCAGGACAGCCACGAATAGGACATCTCGTAGGTGCCGAACGGCAGCACCTCTCCCCAGAACACCGAGTTCTCGACGGGCACCGCGCGGGCGTCGATTCCCGCCCGCTGCAGGTTTTCGACGACCACGTCAATCGTCCGCGTGTATTCGACGGAGGCGGAATTCACGTGAATCGCCACGGAAAGGGTTTCTCCGTCCTTTTCGTAGTATTCGCCGTTCCGGGTCCAGCCCTCGGCCTCGATCAGGGCCTGTCCGGCCGCCACGTCCGGTTTCGCGGACAGGCCGTGTCCGGCCTTCAGGACCGCGTCGATGAAGGGCGTCATGGAACCGTACTCGACGAACATCGTGCGCGAGGGCGTCGTGGCCCCCTCGACGGCGATGTTCACGATCTGCCCGCGGTCGATGATGTGGTTCACCGCCCGGCGCATGTTCGCGCTGTCCCAGGGTTCCACCGTGGTGTTGATCTCGAGCTGCCGGGCGCAGGGATCGGTCGCGGCGTAGGGATAGCCGTCGTGCCACGCGGTGACTTCGGGATTCTGGATCCGGATCGCCTCGAAGGTGCCGACCGAGACGTTCTGGGCGGCGTCGAGTTGGTTGGTGGCCATCAGCTGCGCCCGGCTCTCCTCTCCGCCCGACTCCAGGAAGATCACGCGGGCGGGCTCGGGCATGTCCATGAAGCCGGTCTCCGCGCCCCACCAGGTGTCGCGGCGGTTCCAGATGGCCCGGTTCGACGCCGCCGAGGCGAGCTCATACGGCCCCGTTCCGATCGGCGGATTGAAGGCGAAGGTCGCGGGATCGTCGACCCGGCTCCAAACGTGCTCGGGCATGATCAGGAACGAGCCGAAAATGCGCACCCCGAAATTTTCGACCACGAAGCGGGGGTTGGCCGCGTTGAGGGTGAGCCGCACCGTCAGGTCGTCCACCTTTTCCACCGCGGCCACCTGGGCGCGCAGCGTGGCCACCTCGCGCGCGCTGAGCTCCTCGTTTTCGAGGGCCATGTTGACGGAGAACACGACATCGTCGGCGTCGAAATCCTCCCCGTCCGACCATGTCACGCCGTCGCGGAGCGAGATGGTGAATTCGGTGGAGTCCGCGTTGCCCTCGTATCCGGTGGCGAGCCATGGATCGAGATCGCCCGTGCCGTAGTTCAGAATGAACAGCGGCTCCCACATCGTCTGGTGGGCGCCGTGCATTCTGCGGATACCCGTGCCGTCGGTCATCCAGTTGAAATTGTCGGGATCCCTGATCGTGCGGTCGAGGTCGAAGATGACCGTGTCTTCGCGCGCGATGTTCTGGGCCGACGAGATTCCAGGCAGCGCCAGCAGCGCCGCGGCGGCCGCGGTGAGCAGCTTTCCGGTGGGTTTCATGAGTGGTCCTCCGTTTTGTTGTCGGTTGCCGGCGGTTCGGCGCGGTCCTCCCGCGCGGGGCCGCCGGTGGTGTTCACCTTAAGTAATCCAGCACCATGACTCCGGTGCCGCTTGGAAGATTCCGCCGTTCGATGTCGACGGTGTGGCGACAGGCGAATTCCACGGCCCCGTCCTTGAAGTGGGAGAGGAAGCTCTCGATCCACAACGTGTTGCGCGGCCGGTACGCGAGCGTGCGGAAGTGCATTGGAATCACCAGTTTGGGCTTCGTTCGGTGGATCATCTCCATCAGATCCGGCAGTTCGATGGTGAGATACCCTCCCGCGAGCGCCAGAAGCACGTCGACGTCCTCGAAAAACGTCTGCTGGGCCTCGGTCAGCGGGTTTCCGACGTCGCCCATGTGCGCGACGCTCATCCCGTCCATTTCGAATCGGTACATTCCGTTCAGGCCGGGCGTTTCGCGCCCGGGGTGAAGCTCCCATTCGGCGGACTCGACGGCGCGGACGGTCAACCCCGCCGCCTCGGCCACGCCTCCGCCCCGCGCCACGTCCAGCGCGTTGAGAACCGCCGGGCCGCCCGGGATCAGGTCCGCCCGGCAGTGGGCGTCGTCGTCGTCCGACGAGACGATGACCAGATCCGCGGTTTCGCGGATGGGGGCGTATCCGACCCCTTCCGGGGTGTACGGATCCGTGATCACCGAGAACCCGCCCCCGTCGGTCAATTTGAACGCGGCGTGCCCGAACCAGGTAATCCTCACCGACGTCTCCTCAGTTGTTTCCCACGACATGGGGGCTGCTGGTGGCTCCGATGTCGTCGTTGTCAGGTCTCGGATGATGCCTCCACCGGCCCTCCGGGTCGCTTCCCCGGCACAGGATCGCCTCGACCCCCCGCGCCCAGTCGTCATCCGTGATCCGAACTTGGGGCGGGCAATAACGAAGCGTCAACCCGCAGCGGCGGCGCGGCGACCGGTTCGCTTCCGATCCGTGCACCAGCATGTCCGCGTGGAGCGACATCTGTCCGGCCTTCAGTTCGTTGGTGAAGGGGGTTCCGTAGCTTTCGGCGTCGGCGATGCCCTTGTGGAACACGCTGTCCGGCCCCTCGGCCTCGGTCGCGATGGCTCCGCGGTCGTGCGTGCCGGGAATGAACCGCATCGCGGCGTTCTCCTCGTCCGCGTCGTCGACCGCCAGCCAGACCGTGACGGTTCGCGCCGGGTTGAGGCTCCAGAAGCTCGCGTCCTGGTGCCAGGGAACGCGTTTGGGATCGCGCGGGGCCTTGGACAGGACCGCGCTGGCCCAGCATACGATGTCCGGCCCGATGATGTCCTGCACGTGGTCCAGGATCCGGGGATCGGTGGCGATGTCCCAGATTCCGGCCATCCTCGCCTGATAGCAGTTGATCCCGTAGGCGCCGCGCTCGCCGAGATCCGCCATCAACCGGTCGAAGTAGGCGCGGATCGCGGAGGCCTCCTCCGCGCCGAAGATGTCGAACGGCTGCACGAATCCGAAGGTGTTGTACTGTTTGATTTCGGCCTTGGTCAGTCGCTTGGACCCATCCGGATCGGCGGGCCGAAAGGACGACTCCATCGTCCCCGCGGGTTCACCCATGATTCTTCCTCCCGACCGGGATGGTAGCGCGGCGCGGCGGCGGAGCGCAGGCGGGGAAGAGGCTCACGATTGACAAAATTGTACACTATGTTGACATTTTGGAAGCGCCGCGCCGCGGAACGGGAGGCAACATGGGACTTCGGAGGAAGACGTTCCGGATCGCCTCCTATCTGGACAAGGGAGAGGCGTTCCACTTCACCCGGAAGGAATTGCCGGAAACGCCTCCCGCGCTGGAGCACGACCACGACTATTTCGAGCTCATGCTGGTGGAGCGGGGCCGGATCCTCCACCGCGTCAACGGCGTGGACGAATGCCTGGAGACGGGTCATCTGGTGTTCCTGCGTCCCTCCGACAGCCACTCGCTCCGGTCGGATCGGGGAACCGGGGCGCGCATCCTGAACGTCGTGTTCCGGGCCGAGACCGCCGAACACCTCGCGTTGCGCTACGCCGACGAGGTGGCGGGGCGATTCTTCTGGCATCGGGGACGCCTGCCCGCGACCCTGCGCCTCCGCGGGTCGCAGTTGGAGCGCGCCGTCAACGCCATGCTGACACTGCGGACGAGCCGCCGGGGATTGGCGCGGGTCGAGCACTTCCTCCTCTCGGTCATGACACACGTTCTTGACGCGTCGGAGATCGTCGACGACCGGGCGCCGGCCTGGCTTCTGGCCGCCTGCCGCGCCGCGCGCGACCCGGAGGTGTTCCGGAGGGGCGCGGCGGGATTCCGGGAAGCCGCGGGCCGCGGCCAGGAGCACGTGTGCCGCCAGGCGCGCATGCATCTCGGTCTCAGCCCCTCCCAGTACGTCAACCGAATCCGCGTCCAGCACGCCGCGATGCTTCTCGCCGGAACGGACAAGGTTTTGCCGGACGTGGCCCACGAGTGCGGATTCGAAAATCTCGGCTACTTTCACCGACTGTTCCGCGAACAGTATGGGACGACGCCGAATGGATACCGCAAGAGGCACCGCCGCGTGCGGGACGCGGAAGAACCGGTTTGACGCCGCCTCCGCTTGGACCGACGTCGATCCGCTCCCGCGCGTCCGGAGGGCCGAACCCAACCAACACTCCGCGCGGCGGCGCCGTTCCAACCAAAGCCGGGCCGGGCCGCGGGAACTGATGTCCGCGGAGCGCCCGGAATCCGCGATCCACTCTACAAGTTCAACGCGTGACGAACATGGTCGCCCAGTTCATCGGCCACCGCGTTGTAATACTCATTCCTGGCGCCGATGTATCTGGCGTAATCTCGCCGAAACGTCCCGTAAAACAGCACCCACTCCGCCGTTCCCCGCGAAGGCGGCGTTTCCTCGTCGAAATACTTGCGGAGGTTGACGATGGCGTCGAAGTATTCCGAGAATTCGTCGCTCGTCTCCGGCAGGAACACCTCGACCGTTTCCATGGACCGTATATACGGCCACGCCGCGGCGGCATAATCGTCCGCTCCGCCGGGCAGTGATTGTCCGTGAAAAACGGCGCCAATTCGCTCGATCTCGCTCTCGAACGCCTCCCGCCTTTCTACAACCACGGCGAATCGTTCCCGGATGAATTCCCCGTGGTTGGCGCGGGAATCCAGGTATCCCGGGACGAAGATGAGAATGGCGGTTCCGATCAGTCCGAGAACGAATCCAAGCCAAAGAATACTTCCGCGCCGGATGTCGCGCGTTCGGCGCGGGGACTCCCGGCGGGAACCGCGCGCGCGATTCCCATGTCCGGACGCCGAATCGCCGATTTTCGCTTCGTCGCCGGAGAAACCGCGCCTCCCGTCCTTTCCGGCGCGCTCGCCGACGTCCGGGACGCCATCAATGAATTGCCCGAGGCGCGCGGCGAAGCCAATATCCCGGCCCCGGCAAAGCGAATTGCCCCCGAGGAGGAAAACAACCGCGCGGACGCGGTCCCGGAACCACGACCACCGGGCACCCGACGGGGCGGCGGCGTTTTCTCTCGATTGGAAGCGCATGGCATTTCGTTTCCGGTCAAGGCGGGACATGGTCGGGGATATGGAGGCGGAATCGAAACCAAGCAAGCGAATTCCCGCCGCATCCGGTTTCGGCGTCCCGCGGCGGGCAACAACGGTCTCCGCCGCGCCGCGGGGCCGTCCGCGCCCGCGACGCTCCCGGTCCGGGGCGCTTCCACCCGAATCACCGCACGCCCGCGGCTCCCGGCGGCTCCGGACGAATCGCCCGATCGTCGATTTCCGCCTCGGATTCCAGTGAACCGGAGCCTTGGGCCTGTCCGGACGGCGTGGTGGCGGCGCAACCGAAACGATTGAAGCGCCGAACCGGCATCGAAGCCTTGATCCCCCACGGAAACCCGGGCGGCGCGGCGACAGGCAACCGCCCTTCCAAACCGCCACCGAACACCAAGCGCCCCGGGCCGGGGGATCGGCGTCTTGGTTCCCGGATTTCCGCAACTGCGCGCTCACAAAGTGGAGCCAAGTCAACGGGTCGCGCCCATCCTTCCGACATCATGGTCGCGATCCCAAGTCGACGCGCCTTGAAGCCAGGTCCGCATCCCTTCGCGCCCGGGGGCCGATCGCGCCGCTTTTTGGCGACCGCCTTCGACCGCGCCGCGAAGGTCCACGCGGCGATTCCGTCCTTCCATCCGCCGCTCCCGCTCCCTAAACCCGCGCCCCGGACGAGGGAGCCCCGAACCATCGATGACACACCGATTCCCCGTGCGCGTCTACCACGAGGACACCGACCTGGGCGGCGTGGTCTACCACGCCAACCACCTCAAATTCATCGAGCGCGGGCGGTCGGAACTGCTCCGCGTCGCGGGCGTGAGCCAATCCGAGCTCAAGGACGACGGCATCCTCTTCGTCGTCCGGCGAATCGAGGCCGATTACCTCAAGCCGGCCCTCTACGACGACGCGCTCGACATCCTCACCAGGCCTGAAAAGGTGACGCCGGCCCGGATCGTGCTCGACCAGCGCGTCGAAAGGAACGGCGAGACGCTCTTCGCCGCCGTGGTCACCCTCGCCTGCATGAGCCGAACCGGACGGCCCGTCCGAGTTCCGCGGGAAATCCGAGCCAAACTCTCCCCTTGACGTCATTCCGCGCTGGAAACCGCCGCCGGACGGCGCTAAACGCGGGCCAGGGTCGCCGCGGGACGCGGCGACACGCCAAAAAAAGTGAGATCCGGACACCGGACGAAATGAGCAGAGAATGGACCTAGATACACTCGCGCTGGGCCGGGAGATCGATTTTTCGCTTCTGGCGCTGTTCACGCGCGCAACCCTCACGGTGCAGGTCGTGATGGTCGTGCTCGTCCTGGCCTCCTTTTGGGCCTGGGCGATCATCGTGCAAAAACTCATCGCCTTCCGCGTCGCGCGCGCAGAAGTGCACAGGTTCGAGCGGAGGTTCTGGTCCGGGGAACCCCTCGACCTGATATACCGGGAGATCGGCAACAAGCCGAAAGGCGCGTCCGAGCGGATATTCGTGGCCGGCATGACCGAATGGAGCCGCTCGCACCGCTCGGACGGACGGATGATCCCCGGCGCCCAGTCGAGAATCGACCGCTCCATGGACGTGGCCATCGCCAAGCGGAGGGAAAGGCTGCTCTCCGGCCTGGCCTTCCTCGCCACCGTGGGGTCAACCGCTCCCTTCGTGGGACTCTTCGGCACGGTCTGGGGGATCAAGAACGCCTTCGAGGAAATCGCCATCGCGCAGTCGACGAACCTCGCGGTCGTGGCCCCCGGCATCGCCGAGGCGCTCCTGGCCACCGGACTCGGCCTTCTCGCGGCGATCCCCGCGGTGATCTTCTACAACAAACTGTCCTCCGACGGGGAGCGGATCATCTCGCTCCACGAATCCTTCGCCGACGAATTCGCGACGATCCTGTCGCGGCAGTTGGAGTCGGGCTGATGGCGGCGGCCCTTCCCAAAGCATCCCGGGGCGGAGGCCGGCGCCGGCGCGGACGGTCGCGGGCGGCGCCCATGGCCGAGATCAACGTCACGCCGTTCGTGGACGTCATGCTGGTGCTTCTCATCATATTCATGGTCGCCGCTCCCCTCCTGACCGTGGGCGTGCCGGTGAACCTCCCCGAAACGGCCGCCAACGCCCTGCCGACGGACCAGAAGGAGCCGCTGACGGTGACCCTCGCCGCCGACGGGCGCGTGGTGATCCAGGAAACCGAAACCCCTCCCGACGAATTGATTCCCAAACTGCGGGCGATCGCCTCCGAACGCGGCGACGACAAGGTGTTCCTCCGCGCCGACGGAGAGCTTCCCTACGAGCGCGTGGTCCAAATCATGGGAGCGCTCAACGCTGGCGGCTTCCGAAACATCGGCCTGGTCACCGACGAGGGCGGGCCGACATTCGACGGGACCGGGCGGTAGGGACATGGAAACCGGTATCGCCGTTTCCGGCACGGCGCACGCCGCGCTCATCGTCTGGGTGGTCGTCGGCGGCAGCTTGCTCGCGCCGAAGCCCGCCGGCGACATCGAATTCACCGAGATCACGCTGATTTCGGAGGCGGATCTGGTGTCATGGGCGTCCACCGCCCCGGAGACGGCTGAAATCGCCGACATCACGACCCCGCCCCCGCCGGACACCGCGGGGGCCGAGCTGCCGGAGGACAACTCCGGACCGACCCGCGAACAGCCACTGGAAATCGCCGCCGCCACTCCCGATCAAGCCCCGAACGCCCGGCCCGAACGACTGCGCCCGCCCGAGCCGGAGGTCGAATCGCCGCCCGGCGCCCCCGTGGAACCCAACGCCGCTCCCGGGGCCACGCTGATCGACACCCCAACGCCCGGCGGCGCGCCGCGGAAGGCGCCCCGCGTCGCGCCGGTGCCGACGCTCGCCCCTCCGGACAACGCGCTGCCCGACCCCAGCCCCAATCTGGCGATCCGACCCGACGACGCGCCGTCCGAGACCCCGCTCGAACGGCGGCCGGAGACGGCTCCCGAGGAGGCCGCGCGTCAGATCGTGACCGAGGCGGACGACACCTCGGACGCGCTCCAAACCGCGACCGCGCCGACGCGTTCGCGCCGCCCCGTCGCCCGCCCGAGGCCCCCGGCCGCGCCGGCGAACGTCCCTCCCACCCCCGTGCCGCGGACCATCGACACGGCCGCCGCCCTGGCCGCGATCCTCGGAGAGGACGCCGCCGCCGTGCAAACGAGAACCGCGAACACGGCGATCGGCCCGTCGCTGAGCGGCGGGCACCGGGAGGCCATCCGAGCCGCCGTCGGCCAATGCTGGAACGTCGGAGCGCTGTCCGCGGAAGCCAGCCGAACGAAGGTCACCCTCGGCTTCTCGATGTCCGAGGCCGGCATCCCGCTGTCCCACACGATCAAGCTCGTCTCGTCCGAAGGCGGCGGCCAAAGCGCCGTTGACGCGGCGTTCCAAGCCGCCCGGCGGGCGGTCGTGCGGTGCGCCCGGGGCTTCGATCTTCCGCGGGACAGGTACGAGCTGTGGAGGGACATCGAGTTGACCTTCAATCCGGACGATATGAGGACAAGATGATTCGGATCCCGGCGACCCGCTCAGACGCCGCCGCGCGGCGGGTGGAATTCAAGCGGAATCCGTCCCGGAGGCCACGCCAGCACGTCGGCGGAACCACCCGGATATCCCGCCCCGACCGGCTCCGGCACCGACTCCCGCGCGGCCGGGGAAGCGTCTCCGCCGGCGGAAAATCGGGCCGGTTCCACGATCCGCGGCGACGCGCGGCCCGGCCCGCTCCGCTTCCCGGGGCTGTTGATTCCCGCCCCGTTCCGGTGTCAATAGCGGGGCGCGCGCCGAACCGGATTCGGTCGCGGCGCGGAGCGCCCCGCTCCCGAATTTGAAGAGGTTCCAATGATCCGTTTACTCGCCGCCTGTCTGATGACGCTTTCCATGGCGTGGCCCGCCGCGGCACAGAGCGCGGGGCCCCTCCGCATCGAGATCACCGAGGGGATCATCGAACCCCTGCCGGTGGCCGTGCCGACCTTCCTGTCGGAAACGCCGGGGGCGGCGCGGATCGCCCGCAGCATCGAGCGGCTTCTGATCGCGGACCTGGTGGGCACCCAACTCTTCCGCGAGGTGCCCAAGGACGCCCACATCCAGAGCATCGACACCTTCGACGCGCCCGTGCGCTTCCCCGACTGGAAGGCGGTCAACGCGCAGGCGCTGGTCGTCGGTTCCGTCTCGCTGTCCGGGCGTGACCAAGTGGTGGTGAGATTCAGGCTCTACGACGTTTTCTCTGAGCGGGAATTCGGCGCAAGCCTCCAATTCGCCGCGCCGGCCGACAACTGGCGCCGGATCGCCCACAAGGTGGCGGACACCGTCTACTCCCGAATCACCGGCGAGACGGGCTACTTCGACAGCCGCGTCGTGTTCGTTTCCGAAACGGGACCGAAAAATCGACGGAGGAAGCGCCTCGCCATCATGGATTACGACGGGGCCAACACCCAATTCCTGACCGGAGACAACAACGACATCGTCCTGGCGCCCCGGTTCTCGCCCGATGGATCCTGGCTGCTCTACACCAGCTACAGGACGGGGTCCCCCCGGGCCCACATCCTCAACATCGATGACGCGCGCCCGCGCCTCCTCGACGCCTCCATCGGCAACATGACGTTCTCGCCGCGCTTCGCGCCGGACGGACGGACGGTGGTGTTCAGCGTGGAGCAGGGCGGCAACACCGATATTTGGCGCATGAACGTGGACGGCAGCAACAAACAGCGGCTGACCCTGCACCCGGCGATCGACACCGCGCCCTCCTTTTCGCCGGACGGCTCGCGCATCGTGTTCGAAAGCGACCGCTCCGGCACGCAGCAGATCTACATCATGTCCGCCTCGGGCAACCTGCCGCGCCGGATCAGCTTCGGCCCCGGACGATACGGCACCCCGGTCTGGAGTCCGAACGGCGACTACATCGCCTTCACCAAACAGAACCGCGGAAGGTTCCATATCGGCGTCATGCGCATCGACGGCTCCGAGGAAAGGCTGCTGACCGCGAGCTTCCTCGACGAAGGCCCGACCTGGTCGCCGAACGGGCGCGTACTGATGTTCGCCCGCGGAACCGCCGGGGTTAACGGCGGCTTCTCGATCTATTCGGTCGACATCTCCGGCAGGAACCTCAAGCGCGTGCCCACGCCGGCGGGGGCCTCCGACCCGGCCTGGTCCCCCCTCCGGAATTGAGCGGCGGTTTCCGTTCCCAGGCCTGCCCGGAACGGTCCCCGCCCCGCGGGAAACGTGACACGGCCGCGCGATGGACGAGGGTCGGGAAAAAGGCCCGGGTTTCCCTCTCCCCGCACCCCGGGAATTGACTCCGGTCCATTCCCGGGCTCCGCGCCCCTCGGATCCCCCGCTCCCGAATCCGACGGGAAAGTCCGCGCCAAGGCGAATTGCATTGCATTCGGGCGGCGGACCCGATATGTCGGAAAAAAAATAACGAGGAGCAGTACCATGAACACCACAACGAAGCTGATCGCCATCGCGGCGGTCTCCACTCTTTTCGCGTGCGCGCCCCAGCCGGAAGCGCATCTGTACGACGCCGAAGCGGCCGCCGAAGCGCTGCCCGACTTCGCCGAGGACACGCCCGCCTACCTCCAATCCGAAATCGGCGACCGCGTCCACTTCGCCGTGGACCAGTCGACCCTCTCAGGCGAGGCCCGCTCGACCCTGGTCGCCCAGGCCCGCTGGATGACCACGTATCCGCGGTTCTCCGCGGTGATCGAGGGACACGCCGACGAGCGCGGGACGCGGGAGTACAACCTGGCCCTCGGCGCCCGACGCGCCTCCGCAGTGCGCGATTTCCTCGTCTCCCACGGAGTGGCCGACTCCCGGCTTGAAACCGTGACCTACGGCAAGGAGCGCCCGGTCGCGCTTTGCGCGTCCGAATCCTGCTACGCCGACAACCGCCGGTCCGTCACCGTCGTGAACGCCGGCGGGGCGGGCCCGGACGTGATCGGCGCCGACACGGGCGGCCTCGAGACGGCCAGCTTCGATGTGAGCGGCTGAGGGGGAAAACACCCGATGCGCCCGACCGCGATACTCCTGGCCGCCGCGCTCGCCGCGGCGGCCACGGCGCCCGCCGCGGCGCGGGACGCCGGGACGCTCGCCGACATGCGGCGGGAGATGGCGGTCCTTTCGGTGGAACTATTCAAACTGAGGCAGGAGATGTCCACCACGGGCGTCGGAGCCGCCCTTTCGATCAGCGGGGATTTGCTGCAGCGGATCGACCAGATCGAGGCCGAACTGTCGCGGCTGACCTCCAGCGCGGAGGAGATGTCGTTCCGGATCGACAACATCGTCTCGGACGGCACCAACCGCCTCGGCGACATGGAATTCCGTCTGTGCGAACTCGACCCCGACTGCGACATCGCCACCCTTCCGCGCACCAGCGTGTTGGGCGGCGGCGAACCGCCCGGGGTTCCCTTCGCGCTCGCGCCGACCGGCGGGGCGCGGTCGGACATCCCCGAACTCGCGATCGGGGAAAGCCGCGACTACGAACAGGCCAAGGCGGCCCTGGAGGAAGGCGACCCGGGACGCGCCGCGCTGATCCTGGAGGATTTCGAGAGCAAGTATCCCGGCAGCCCGCTTCTCTCCGAAACGTTCTATTTGCGCGGCGAGGCGCATGCCCTGCGATTCGATTGGAAGAACGCCGCCCGCGCCTATCTCGATGCCTTCTCGGGCGCACCCGAGGGCCCGTTCGCCGCGGATTCGCTCATCAAACTGGGCGGAGCGCTGGCCGAACTCGGCCAGACGGACGAGGCCTGCGTGATGCTGTCCGAGGTCGAGTTGAGGTTTCCCGAGCACCCGGCCCGGGATGGGGTCGCGGCGACAATGCGGCGACTGAACTGCCT